>NZ_CP041030.1:1500000-1800000 GCF_012224145.1 Francisella sp. LA112445 | reverse complement strand
TTGAAAACTTGCTCAAAACCTAAGAATTTGATAATTCCAGAATACACGCTAGGATGGAATCTAATACCACCTTTGAAAGGACCGATAGCACCGTTGAACTGGTATCTAAAACCTCTATTTACTTGAACATCACCATTTCTATCAACCCATGGGACTCTGAAAGAAATACCTCTTTCAGGTTCAACCATACGCGCTAAAATATTTTCTTCAATATATTTAGGGTTTTGTTCTAATGCTGGCTTAAGAGTAGAGAATACTTCTTTCACTGCTTGAATAAATTCTTTTTCGTGACCATCTCTTTTTTCTACCTCAGCAATTACGCTATCAATGTATTTTTGAGCATTCATTTATGCATCTCCTTTGTGATTTGAAAGTTTATGAGAATACTTATATAAAAAAATCTCTTCACATATAGTGAAAGAAATTTAACATATAACCACTCTATTTTTTTATAAGGTAATTTTTAACTTGGTTAGATCTAACTAACTAGTTGTATTAATACGATTGTATAATATTTTCTTAGTAATAAAAATCAAATAATTGAATTTTATATGTAAAAAATTTGCAAATTATACATTATTATTTAGTCTTTATTATTTGAGGTGTTTTTTGCTAGATAAAAAGTAAGTTAAATATAATTATATCTTTAGGTTTTTTTAATTAATATTAATGAATTTCGAGAGATATATTTTAGTATTGAAGTTTACTATTAATAATGTTTCAAAAAATCATTTTAAATTTAGATATTTATGAGGGCCAGAAATGATATACCAAGAGTCATTCGAGTTAATAAATCAAGCTCAACAATTGATAGTTGTGGTAACTAAGAATTGGCAAAGCATTCAGGGCAGATTATGGTTTTTTACTAAAGATAATCAAAATAATTGGTTGCCAGTTAAACTAGATATACCTATTGTGGTCGGTAAAAAGGGCTTAGCGTGGGCTGATAAAGCATTTGAAGAAATAGCTTATGCTCCGCTAAAGCAAGAGTCTGATAATAAAGCTCCAGCGGGAGTTATGAGGATCGGTAAGTCTTTTGGTTTTGAAAATAAAAAGAACAATGATAAAAATTATATTCCGGTGCAAACTGGAATAGAGTGTATCGATGATATTAATTCAAAATACTACAACCAAATTATTGATATCAATGAAGTAGGGAAAGACTGGCAATCATCTGAGAAAATGTCAGAAATACCTTTATATAAGTATGGGGTTGAAATTCAATACAATAAAAATCCTACTAAGTCTAAAAAAGGATCTTGTATTTTTATGCATACATGGAGGTCTCAAGATACTGGTACAGAGGGGTGTACTGCTATGTCAGAGACAGATATTAAAGATATTACACAATTGTTAGTTATTAATAAATCTCCAGTATTAGTACAGTTACCTCAAGATATCTACAATAAATTACAACAATCGTGGTGCTTACCAGATTTATCCTAAGGAAATTATAATGAAAGATTATATTATTTTTAATAATGAAAAGTTGTTTGACTATGTACAAAAAAAATCGCTAAAAACACCTAGTTATATCTATGATACTCAATTGTTAGAAGATACTTTTAATAGGGCAAAACAGGCGTTGAATAAAAGCTTTAAAGATGCTGAGATTCATTATGCGATAAAGGCAAATCATAATCCTAGAATTATAGATTTTGTCAAAAAGCATGATATGGGTATAGATTGTGTAAGTGGTGGTGAGATAAAAAGAGCTTTAGAGTGCGGAGTTGACCCTAGTCGTATAGTATTTGCTGGAGTAGGGAAAGCAGATTGGGAAATCAATTTAGCTATTGATTCGGATGTTTTTATTTTTAATTGTGAGTCAATAGAAGAAATAGAAGTTGTAAATGAGATTGCTAGAAATAAATCAAAGCAAGTAAATATTTGTTTGAGAATAAACCCAAATATAAATGCTCAAACACATCGCTATATTAGTACTGGAGAGTTTGATGATAAATTTGGTATTGCGTTTGTAGATATCTTTAAATGGCTAGAAAAAGATTCTGCAAATCTTAAGAATATTAACTTAGTTGGGTTACATTATCATGTAGGTTCACAAATCCTAAATCATCAAGTTTTTCAGTCTTTAGCAATTATGACAAATAAACATGTTAAACAATTACATGAAAAGGGAGTCGATATAAAACATATTAATTTTGGTGGTGGATTAGGAGTTGATTATGATAGCCCTAAAAAGAATGCTATTGCAGATTTTGAAAGTTTTTTTGAGAGCTTTGCTAACTTTTTTGAATATTGTAATGATGTGAAATTGCATTTTGAGCTAGGTCGATCATTAGTGGGTCAATCTGGAATACTCTTATCACAGGTGTTATTTAACAAAACAACCCAAGAAACAAACTTTCTTATAGTTGATGCTGGAATGACTGAGCTAATTAGACCTGCTCTTTATCAAGCGCAACATAAAATAGTAGGATTAGTGGATGATATAATTGATAGGCAACATTATCATGTTGTAGGACCTATCTGTGAATCAAGTGATGTTTTTGCTAAGCATTATTTGCTGCCTAAATTAAAAAGAGGGGATTTAATAGTTATATATTCAGCAGGAGCTTATGGTAAAGTATTGGCCAGTGAGTATAATTTAAGACCAGAAGTTAAAGAATATTTTATATAGGGTTAATATATATTATGAGTTTATCTAATAAGAAAATTTCGACTTTATCGTTAACGATGTTAAATATCTCTGCGATAATTAGCTTAAGTTCTATCGCATATATGGCAACGATTGGTCTACAGAGTATTTTCTTTTATCTAATTGCTGCAATTACATTTTTACTACCAACATCATTAATATGTGCTGAGCTTAGTAGTATGATTACACAGAATAATGGTGGGATGTTTAGTTGGGTCAAAGCCGGATTGGGTGAAAAAGCCGGTGTGCTTGCGATGTGGCTGGAGTGGTTTAATAATGTAGTGTCATTCCCTAGTTCTGTAACGGCATTAGTTGCGACTTTTGCTTATATTGGATTTCGAGGTTTTGCAGAGAATGCTCATACAAGCGTTTCCTTTTGGTTGGTAATGGTATGCGTGTTTATCGCTATAAGTTTATTTAATTGTTTACCTTTGAGAAAAGTTGTTGTTTTAAATATTATTGGTGCGGTATTTGGCATGATAATACCTGGGGTATTATTGATTTTGGGAGCAATTTACTTCTTAGCAACAGGTCAAAGTAATTTAGAGTATCATGGGGTTGAGGATATTTTACCAGCATTTTCTTTAGGAACTTATGCTTTATTAGTTAAAACTTTGTCTTCATATTCAGGTATCCAATCAGTAGCTTTTCATATGACAAATATTGATAAACCAGAGAAGAATATTCCTAAGTCAATTTTGATAGCTACTCTAATAATTGTTTCTTTAACTATTTTAACAACTGTAGGACTGGATATTATTATTCCGGTAAAAGATGTAAATGTCTTAAATGGTCTAATACAAGGTATTTCACAGGTTTTAAATATTGTTGGCTTAGGTGGTGTTAAACCCCTAATAGTTATAATGATAAGCATTGGGATGTTAGCAGCTCTAAGCACATGGGTTTTAGGTCCTGCTAGAGGTATGCAAACAGCAGCAGAACAACAGCTTTTTCCAAAAATAATGGCTGGTAAAAACAGATTTAATATGCCGGTTAATATGCTGATGATACAAGTATGTATAGTTATAGTATTATCGACAGCTTTTTTAATAATGCCATCAGTTTATGCAGCTTTTGCTTTATTGATCGCTATTACTTCACAATTTACAGTAGTTACATGGGTTATGGTATTTGTAGCAGCGATTAGGCTTAGATTTACTCAACCAGATACTCATAGAGTATTTTATGTAGGTAAGAGAAACTCTAATTGGCTATTGATAACTATGTCTTTGGTAGCAATATTTATGTGTTCTTTAGGTTTTATACTTGGGTTATTCCCACCAGGGTTTTCGCATGTTAAAGATATTTTACGCTATACTACTATTTTGATTATTGCCGATATAATAATTATCGCAATTCCACTTGTGTGGATTTGGTTACATAGAAAAAGAATTGTGTAACATTCGTAAAAGCTAGATAAAAGTATTTATTTTCCTGACTCTAATTTTAATAGAAACTCTTTCTTCTCTAACCCTCCAGTATAACCTCCTAATTTACCATTAGCATTGATTACTCTATGACAAGGTATGATTATAGGTAAGAGATTTTTGCCATTAGCATTTGCAACAGCTCTAAAAGCAGTTGGTTTGCCGATATTTATAGCTTCTTGCTGATAGCTAATAGTTTCTCCATATGGAATTTTTAGTAACTCTTGCCAGACTTGTTTTTGAAACTCTGTACCTGTTAGTTTAATTGGGATAGAGAATTTCTTTAACTTCTTACTAAAATATTGGTCTAGCTCAAACTCTGTCTTTTCTAAGATATTATTCTTTTGAAAAGTTAATCTCTCAGAATATGTTTTAAGGAGTTTTTCTATTGATTGAATTTTTGAGTCTTTTATATGGCAGCAAGTATACAAATATTTATTATCTGCTATAGCTATTATTGTTCCAATGGGAGTCGTTATTTCTTGAATAAAAAAACTATTTTTAAAGTTGTCTTTGTTTATTCTTATCAAGGAATTTTTGGGTTTATCTTCTAGCATACTTTAATTTATCTAAAGATTTTATAGTTAGATAATAATTAAGTTTATAAAGATAATCTAGCTTGTTTAAGAGGATTTTGCTTGCACGAACTTCTTGGAACATTTATATTTCTATAGGTAGGTTTAAAATATAGAGGATGTGAAAATGAAAAGTTTTTTAAATAAGATATTTGTAGGTTTCGTATCGGGCTTGATTAGTGCGATGGTGTTGTATTTTATTTTTACTTTTATTCGTCAACAGGGTATAGAGTTAAATGACCAGTTTAAGTATACACTATATAGATTAATGGTTTGGGGTGGTGTATGGGCGATACTATTTGCTTTACCCTTAACAAAAAATATCTTTTTCAAAAGTTCTATTGTGGGGTTAGCTGTTATTTTCTTTAACTTTATAGTTCTTATGCCATTGTCAGGCAAGGGTCTTTTTGCCTCAAATGCAGGTGTAGAGGTTTTTGTTATGAATATAGTGTTTAATTATTTATGGGCGCTATTAGCAGGAATTATTTATAAGACAGTTGCTGTCAGTAAATAGTTTTTCTTAATATTCCTTGTTTTTCTCTAAATAATCCTTATATCTACTAGTAGGCATAGTTATATAGATTAATTTTAATATATCTGTAGAAATACATAGATATATTTTATGAAAGTTTTAGGAGTTAAATATGGCAGATTATTATTCATTACTAGGGGTGAGTAGAGATGTCTCAGAAGCTGAATTAAAAAAAGCATACAGAAGGTTAGCAAAGAAGTATCACCCTGATGTTAATAAAGAGAAAGGCGCGGAAGATAAGTTTAAAGAAATCCAAACAGCATATGATGTTTTAGGTGATAAAGAGAAAAGAAAACTTTACGATACTTATGGGGAAAACTGGGATAAAGTTCAACAAGGCGGCTTTGGCGGCAGTCCTGGAGGAGGTTTTGGAGGTTTTTCTCAAGGCGGAGGCTCTCAGAATTTTAACTTTGAAGATTTAGGTGATATATTTGGAGACCTTTTTGGCGGTGGTGGCGGAGCTCGAGGTTTTGGTGGAGGTCAACCAAGAGCTAGAAAAGGTGAAGATATAGATATATCGTTACGCTTGAATGTCGAGGAAGCAATAAAAGGTGGTAAGAGATCAGTATCTTATAGTTATCAAGAAGCTGGGGCTAACGGTATGCCTACAATGCAACATAAGAGTGTTGATGTGAATATACCAGCAGCAATAGGTAATGGTAAAAAACTACGTGTAAAAGGTAAAGGTGGTGCAGGTGTTGGTACGAATGCTCCAGCAGGTGATCTATATATAAAAATAGAAGTAGTAGATCATAAGAACTATAAAGTTGATGGTAACGATGTTTATGAGCATATAAATATTGCACCATGGGAAGCAGCTTTAGGTACAAGCTTAGAGATTGATACCCCATATGGTAAGAAGAAAATGAAAGTCCCGGAGGGAAGTCAGTCAGGGCGTAAAATGCGTATAAAAGGTAAAGGTCTTGGTACAGGAGATTTTTATATAGTTTATGACGTTAAACTACCTCTTGCAGATACGGATGAGAAAAAAGAGTTTTATAAACAAATGCAAGACAAAATGAATTTTGATCCAAGGGCTTAATAACTGATGTTACGCACCAAACATAAATTTGAGCAAAAAGATAAAGTATCATATTCAAGGCAGGTTTTTATTAGCATAGCAGTAGCTATGGTAGTAGTTAATAATACTTTGTTGTATTAATTTATATTGGGGTTAGTATTATCCTCTTTTTTGTCTTCTTCTATTTCCAAATTCAATTATAAAATAACTTGCAAGTATCAATAAACCACCAACTATAGTGGATAAATATATTTTCTCATCATTAATTACTCTACCAAAAATAGTGGCAAAAATAGGTTCAAATGAAAATATTACAGCGACCTCTGCCATACTTAGATATTTTTGATATGTGTTTTGTAAGTAGTAGCATACAATAGTTGTAATAGAACAGAAGACCAAAGAAATTACTAAAATATAATTAAACTGTAAATACATAGAGGGGATATCCGAAATAAGAGGAATAGGTATGCCAAAAATAATTTGTAAAACTATAAGTAATCGTAAATCTTTGAAGATTTCAGTATCTTGGTTTTTTCTAGTTTCATAGCTTAGATAAACTACTGATAGAGCATAAGCTAATGCACATAGTATTGACCAAAGATATCCCATAGTGAAGTTATGAAAGCTAGCCCCAGAAAGAGCATATATACCAACTAAAGATACAAATGATGCAACTACACTATAGATGGTTAAACGATCAAGTTTAAAAATGCTACCAATAAACGGAATCATAATAACACTTAGAGCTGTAAGAAATGCAGACTCACTTGATGATACTGTATATAGGCCATGAGTTTGAAAGTAAAAACTTAAGCCTTCTAAAGATCCAAAAATGGCTCCTACCTTTAATAGGTATCTTTTATGCTTAAAGTTTGATTTTATGATGATCGGTATAAAAAGTAGCAGTGAAAGACTAAGTCTAAGTGCTACAAATAATCCTGGTGAGATATACGCTAGAGAAATTTTTATAAGAGGAAATGTTGCTCCCCAGAATATAGTAACTACAAAAAGAGCAAGCATAGCTTTTCTTTGAAGGCTCATATAGCGATAGATTTTAGAGAAAATATTGCAGATAGTTTGCAGAGGTTTTACATTAAGATCAAGTAATAAAATGTAAATATAGTTGATGATGACTTTGATTTACCGATGAGTAATCTTGTTTATTTACATTGAATAATTAAACTTGCTATAATTTAATGTTTTTGAAATTAAATAGAGAAAGGCATTTGATGAAAGAGGTCTCAATTGTAAAGCAAATAGGGGCAGTAGCTATAATAGCTGGAACTGCAGTTGGAGCTGGTATGTTAGGTATTCCTTTTGCTGTTGCCGCAGTAGGCTTTAATTATGCAGTATTGGCTCTATTCCTAGTTTGGATAATTATGTATGCAACTGCTTTATTAATTGTTGAGGCAAATATTTCTCAGCCATTAGGCACAGATATGGATTCGATTGCTAGTAATATACTAGGTAAGCCTGGCAGGGTCTTGAATTTAGTCTTCTATTTACTACTTTTATATTCATTACTTACTGCTTATATATTTATGGGTGGACAGTTATTTAATGCTTATATATTTAGCTGGATTCATTTAGAAAATATAAATTTAGCAAAAATTCTATTTTGTGTAGTTTTTGGGTTCTTTATATATAAAGGGATTAGGGTAGTTTTTAGGGTTAATGAGTTGTTTCTAAGCCTAAAGATCTTAGCATTTATTTTATTTATAGCTTTTGTTGCGCCAAGTATACGAAGCTCTCTTTTAGAAGCTGACTCGTTAGGTGAAGGATATATTTGGTTTGCAATACCTATTCTTGTTACTTCATTTGGTTTTCATATTGTTATCCCTGCTATTAGGAACTATTTTGAAAATGATAGGATTTTTAAGAGAACTATTGCAATAGGAGCACTTACACCATTGATTATTTATTTAGTATGGGTGGTTGCTACTTTAGGTACTGTTAGTTTATATGGCCATGGAGGCTTTGTTGAGCTTAGTAGGGCAGGTAAAACACTTGCAGCCGCTTATCAAAACTTGGGTCAGCATAGTTCACTAATTTTCATAAAACTATTTGAGAATTTTGCGATTATTACATCGTTTTTAGGTGTTGCGTTAGCTCTATTTTCTTTTAATAGGGATCTATATAGTATTGATGTGGCTAAAAAGTTAAAAAGAGCATTAGTTCTTGTTATAACATTAGTACCACCTTTAATATTTGCTATGTATTTCGTAAATAGCTTTATAGCAGCTTTAGGCTATGCAAGTATATTTGTCGCAGTTTTGTTAATAATCCAGCCAGCTATGATGGTTTGGGTAGTTAGATCAAAAGAAGCTAGAAATACTCTTGTTAGTAAGGTGTATTTACTGGTAATATTATCAAGTGGCGTAAGTATTATAGGATTGCAATTGTTAGTAGCCTTTGATAGATTACCACATATATAAATTTCATTAACTTTTAAATCTTTAAATTATTTCTATGAAGAAACCTAGCTTTGATATTAAAAAGAAACCTATTACAGAAGATAAATCTGCAAATTATAAATATAACAAAACATCTAGTGAAGAAAGCTTTAGCGCTGAAAAGCTAAATGAATTTTCCGAAGAGTTAGTTGAGTTATTTAAGCTTATCCAAGCTGTTAGATATGATAGAGTAAATCTACAAGAAGAGTATAATCAATATCGTCTGAAACTAAATAATGATAGAATGAATTTAGAATCTGAGATTATAAAAATAAAAAAACATTATGATTCTAAAATATCAGCTTTGCAGGAAGAGTATAATTCGGTAAAATCTAATAATATTATTGAGCTAACAAAAGTTAGAGAAAGCTAATAAATTACAAAGTTAATCGGACAGTCGCGCTTTTATTGAGTGAGGAAAGTCCGGGCTTTACAGAGCAAGATGCCAGATAACGTCTGGGAGGCGTGAGCCTACGGAAAGTGCAACAGAAAATATACCGCCTTAATTTTTTAAGGTAAGGGTGAAAAGGTGTGGTAAGAGCGCACCGCACTGGTGGTAACATTCAGTGGCATTGTAAACCCCATCTAAAGCAAGACCAAATAGCGCCACAAATGCGTTGCTCGCGCAGTGGCAGGGTAGGTCGCTTGAGTTTACTGGTGACAGTAGACCTAGATAAATGACTGTCTATTACAGAACCCGGCTTATAGATTAACTTTGTATTTTTTTATAAAAAAGTGGGTATTTATGCAAGTTATTGACTCTAAACTTTTAGATAGTGATGGTCGTATAAAAGACGAGCTCTTAATATCTGAGCTTAAAAGCTTTTATAATGGTGATAAGTTTGAAATTATAGCTGCAGCATTAGATCTTCTAAAAGCTAAAAATGCAGAGTCAGTGCGACATCCCACGGGAATCAACTCTTTTTTATATGCTATCGAAATGGCATATGTACTCTTTAGAATTAAGGCTGATGAAGAATCAGTTTCAGCTGGAATACTCTATGAGCTTTACAACTTTGGAGATCTTACTGATGAGGAAGTCCAAGAGGCGACTAATTCTACAGTTGTTAAGATCTTACAAGGTACTCGTAAGATGTCGGCTATCAGAATGTATCGTTCAGATAATATCTCTCTTGAGCAGATTGATACATTTAGAAAAATGTTATTGACGATAATAGAAGATGTTAGGATTGTATTAGTTAAAATTGTCGATAAACTATGCACGATTCGCCATCTGAAGTCTCTAAATGATAAAACTCAGCGTGTTATTGCTCGTGAAACATTAGATATATATGCTCCTTTGGCAAATAGACTTGGTTTAGGTGCTATCAAATGGGAACTTGAAGATAGGGCTTTTTTCTTTTTAGAACAAGATAAATATAAAGAAATTGCTAAAGATTTAGGAGTTACTCGTAAGCAAAGAGAAAGCTTCTTGAATGATGTGATAGCTCAACTAAAGCAAGCTCTGAAAAAATATGGTCTAGAAGATGCAATACAAGGACGAGTTAAACACATATATAGCATATATAAAAAGCTAAAAAAGAAAAGCTACAAAAGCCTTGATGATTTATATGATATTACAGCAGTAAGAGTTATAACTCACAGTATTGACGAGTGCTATAAGGTTTTAGCGGAGGTTAATGATCTTTTCTCCCCAATACCTGAAGAATTTAGCGACTACATAGCAAATCCAAAATCAAATGGTTATAAATCTATACATACTGTGGTACATTGCCAAGATCAAAATATTGAAGTTCAAATTAGAACTCATAAAATGCATGAAGAATCAGAATTAGGCTTTGCAGCGCATTGGCGTTATAAAGAGGGCGTTAAGTTTGATGCGTCATACGAGGCAAGAGTAGCGTGGTTAAGATCTCTTCTTGAGTGGGAAAAAGAGATCAATGATGATGATAGTGATATTGCTAAAGAGCTTAATAGTAGACTTTACATTTTTACTCCAGCAAATGAATTAATCGATTTGGCAGAAGGTTCTACAGTTTTAGATTTTGCATACTCTGTGCATACAATGGTTGGACATCGTACTAAAGGGGCTAAACTAAATGGTAAAATAGTACCTTTAACAACTAAGCTAAGTACAGGAGATAAAGTTGAAATCTTAACTCAAAAAGAACCAAATCCAAGTAAGGATTGGGCATCTGAGGGATTAGGATATTTGTCCTCAGCTCGTAATAGATCTAGGGTTACTAAATGGTTTAATGAGCAAAATAAAGAAGACAATATTGCTTTAGGAAAAGATAGGCTACTTAAAGAGCTTAAAGGTTATGATCTTAAAGAAATTGATTTTGTAGAAGTTGCATCTAAGTTTAATATGAAAAATAGCGATAGTTTATTTGCATCTATTGAAAATGGTAATGTAAGAGTAAACAGTATCGTTAATCATATTATTGATACATATTCAGCTGAAGAAAAGCTTATTAAAAAAAGATCAAGAATCATAACTGATAGACCAAAAGTCTCAAAAATTTTAGTTTCAGGTTTTGATGGCATGAAATATGAGTTGGCTAAATGTTGTCAACCTGTCTATCCTGATGAAATACAAGGTTATATGAGTGTTACAAAAGGTGTTGTGATACATACTTCAAACTGTCCTAATTTAAAACATTTAAAAGAGAAGAGTCCAGAGAAGTTTATACACGTAGCGTGGGAAAAAGATTAAGTTTTTTATGACGAATATACGGGCTTATGCTTTTGGTTATTTACTGACTGGGCTAACCAACCATTTCGAACAAAGAAAGTAACCTCATTAATCGAATGAATGTTCATACCATTTGAAGTTTGTCCTGCAATGCTTAGTTCAATTTGTCCTGGTGTTGGTCGTGGTATTTGCCATTGACCATTTTCAAAAGTTGCAGGTATTGTTGCTCCATTTACTATGAATATAGGTTTATCATCAGGTGAAATTTCAGGTGTAGTAACTATGGGGATATTCTCATCTTTAGTGAAAATATTAGCATCTTGCTTAGGAGATATTATTTGAACATTTAGGTCACTATTCTGATTTTCATTACCTAAAGTTTGCATATTTTTTTCAGCTAAAGTTGAACCTGAAAGTTTTTGTATATCTGATTGATTAATATTTACTTTTTTTGTTGTTGCTGCAGCTGCGGCTTTAGAGATGCTTTGTTTACCCTCTGGGTTTATAATTGTTGGCTTACCAACCTCTATAGTCTTGTAATCTATGTCAC
Organism: Francisella sp. LA112445; assembly: GCF_012224145.1. Lineage (NCBI taxonomy): Bacteria > Pseudomonadati > Pseudomonadota > Gammaproteobacteria > Thiotrichales > Francisellaceae > Francisella > Francisella sp. LA112445. The sequence goes on along the minus strand of NZ_CP041030.1, from coordinate 1,788,130 downwards.
CACTTGGCTTTGTCTCTGAAAATACAACATTTCCTGTTTCTGATCTCCATGAGTAGACCAAAGTTGTTCCATTATCTGCAAAAACGGAGCCCGAATATGCTGCAAATATCAAACTAAAAATGACCTTATTAAATTTTGACATTTATTAGACTTATGTAGTAATAGCTATAGATTAAGTATATATAAAATTGTGAATAATCAAAAGTATTTGTAAATTAATTTTATCTACCGAAGACTTGTTTTATGTTAAAGTTAGTATCTTGAGATGAAGTTATAGTTTGATGATCTTTAGTACTACCTCTGACAGATATACTAACAGGTCCTGGATTAGGCCTATTAACTTTCCATACACCATTTTCAAAGTGAGCAGGATAAGGTATTCCATTTAGAATAAAAATAGGATGATCTTCAGCTGTAAGAGCTGGTTCTAATACTATCGGGAGCTTCTCACTATGAACAAATCTATTTTCACCATTTGCAGGAGAAATTATTTTAACATTCAAAACCCCATTTGACTTTTTATCATTATTAGAGATTGTATTTGTTTCTTCTTGAATGTACATATTATTCTGCTTAAGTGAAGCAAGTTGCTTCTCTGCGGGAGATTTTGAATGAATTTGATTTTTAAAGTGAACTCCAACTTCCTCATATTCTTGTTCAAAAACTGGTTCTGATTGTGAAAATACAGTACTACCATCTTTAGCTTTCCATATGTAAATGCTGTCATTTGCATAGCATATATTAGCAATCAAGTTAGCTAATATTAGTGTCAAAAAAGTTTTATAATACTTCATAATAATTGTTTAATCTAAAAAACTTTATATTTATGATTATATATGTTTTTATATTAAAATCTATGAAGTAGGTTTTTTTAAACTATCGGAGAAGTATGATTACTTTGAATTATGTTATTTATGATTGTATAGCAAATATTTGTTTATTAGCGTTTGCATTTTTAGCTCTTAAAAGCGTCAGGTTTGCTTGGATCTTAGTTTTTGCTAGTTTGATAATAAAGGTTTTTATTTACGGTAAGTATGGCTTATCAAGTTCCTTTATATTCTTATCTGCGCAGATATTTGTGGCTATCTTTGCAGGAGTTATCTGGCTTAGAGAGCCTATATATGCTCCAGCAACAAAACAAAAAAAATTAGCAGCTATAGCAGTATCGTTAGTTGTTTTACTTATATGGGTAGGGATTATGTACAAGTATGTAAATCCATTTATACTTAACTACGATATATTGTTTGGGTTTGATTATTTATGCTATATGCTATTTGTCATAGGTTCTATTTTAATAGCTCTTAGGATGTCTATAGGCTTATTATTTATTGCTGTAGTATTTATAAGTTATGCGGTAAGTTATGGTAACTCGGCAGTTATTATGAAATCAGCGCCTACAAATTTCCAAGAGTTTATTCCTTATTATTGGGTTTCAGCTATTAGTCTATTTATTGCGGGTATCTTACTTGTAGCTTCTTATACAGATGTAAAGAGAAATAAGAGTCTATAAACTATAGATATCAAATCGATTTGTTTTTCCTTTAAGCTGAGAGGAAGGCTTTCTATTATAGAGAAAATCTGCATTTATAGGTCTTTTGACAATAACTTTCTTTGTTTTTTTTGTTTCGAGAATATTTTTTAGTAGTTGAGTATTATGACTCTCATCATTAAATGCAACCTCATGTAATACTTGCATACCCTGCTTAACTTTTGCACTTTTTCTACGTGGAGGAAACATTGGATCAACATATATACAATCATAGACTTTCTCTGTAGTTAGAATATATTGATTACTATCTAGATTCAGCAAGGTAATATTTTGGGCAATATGTGAGATTGATTGAGTTTTACAAGCTCTATGTAAGGCATCACAAAGAAGTAGATATATATAGATATCTTTTTCTATAGATGTAACTAGGTGTCCTCGCGCTGCTAAAGTAAAAGTATCTCTACCTAGTCCGGCTGTTGTATCTAGAACTTTTAGCTTTTCTTTAGAGCGTCCTTCTACAGCTTGAACAACACTGCATTTTTTTGATTTTGGATCAATTCTATTAGCAATTTCATTACTATTAAAATCAATAAAAAGCTCTTGGGTTTTATTTGAGAGTTTTAGTACGCCATTTTCATAATAAAGATATTTATCCTCTTTGGATTGGGAATATTCAAAGCTGTTTTCTATAAGTTCATTAATATGGTTTATTGTTGCTTGATCAAGAGTATTTATTATCATTACTTTTTCTTTGCTCGAGGGTGTGTACTATCAAAAACATCTGCTAATTGTTGAAAGTTTAGGTGTGTGTAGATCTGTGTACTAGATATATCTGAATGACCTAATAAATCTTTTACAGCAAGTAAGTCCTTAGATGAATCTAAGACATGGCTGGCAAAAGAGTGTCTAAGCATATGTGGATGTATGTGTTTAGTAGCATATTTTTGAGCGAAGATCTCTAATCTTTTTTGGATGGATCTATTTGTAAGGTGACTTCCATTTTGAGAGATGAAAAGATAATCAGATTGAGGGTTAAAACAATCTCTAATATCAAGCCACCTTTTTAGGTTTATCAGTGTTTTAGCACCAAAGTATACAACTCTCTCTTTGTTACCTTTTCCAGTAACTCGAATACTTTTGTTTGCTATATTGATATCTTTAATTTGTATTGAAGATAATTCGTTAAGCCGTATACCACAGCTATATAGAAGGTCAAAGCTAGCAATATCTCTAGCTTCGATGTCATTACATGGTGTTATATCAAGTAAATATGCTAGCTCATCTATATTTATTGCTTTAGGAAGTTTTTTCTCTCCTTTTGGAGCTTTTATACCTAGAGTAGGGTTTTTTGTTACTATCTCATTATTTAACAAGAAGCTATAAAAACTTCTGACAGAGCTAAGTTTACGTTGTATAGTCTTACTTGAGTTTCCTTGAGCATGGAGCTTTTTTATCCATATTGAAATATCATTGTAGCCTAGGTCTGTTAAACTTTTTTCTCCTAGAGATTTGTTTAGTTGGATTAGATCTCTTTTATAGTTGTTAATAGTTTCTTTGGAGTAGTTCTTAAGATATAACAGGTTATCGAGAAAGCTGTTGATATGTTCTAAATTCGACATTTTAAATTACAACGCATAATATAACTATTACACCAGATACAAAAGAAATTAGCCACAAGCTTTTATACCTAGATACTTTATAGTTAAAGTTTTCACCAAGATTATTGATTTTAAGAGCCATGAGTGACGGCATAATCATTAAAAGTACTGCGATTGATAAACCAACACATGTCATAGCATATATAAATATATCAGGATCAAGCTGGTTTATAATTAGTGGTACAGCAAATGTTAGAAGAGTAGCTATCGAATAGCCAATAACTTTTTTTGTTTTATATAGTTTATAAGTATCAAGGTTAAAGTGAAATAATGATAAGTTAACACTTAAAAAGGATGTCATAATCGCAACATATGTGAATATATGTAAAACAGCTGATGTCACTGGTGTTTTGACCTTATCTCCTAAAGCCATGAGGATATCACCAATGTTAGCTTTATCTACTGGGATATGATTAAATATTGAGCCCATAAAGCTTACAGAACCGTGTAATGGTAACACCCCTAGGATTGTTGAAACCCATATTATGTAGAGTATAAGTGGGATTATGCTGCCAATAATAATTACTTTTTTGATATCTTTAGTATTTTTACTAAGGTAGTCAGATAAGGCAGGTACAATAATATGAGATGTGAATGAGGTCGTAAAAACAGGTATCGCAATAACAAGAGATATTCCAAGATCAACTGGAGCAACAAATAAATTCTTTGCTTCAATATACTTATTAAAAACGACACATAATATAACTAAGACAAGTATCTTTAAGATTATGAAAAATCGATTAGCATAGTCAACAAATCTTGTCCCAAGGACAACGATACTTCCAAAAATGATTACAAATAGTAAAGATGATAGATTTTCATTTATATTTGGAAATGTTGTTGATAGTGATGATGCAGCAGCAGAGATATAAGCAGTACTTATAAAATACATCAATACAAGAAAAGCTATACTAGCAACAACGCCACCGGCTTTACCTAAATATTTCTCTGCTATTGTTTTAAAACTACTGCCATAAGGCATAGAGCAAGAAATATCTGCTATAACAACAGCTGTGTAAGTCATTATACTCCATACTAAAATTATTAGTATAGAACCAATTACAAATCCAAGTTTTGCTGTGATTATAGGCAAGGCTAAAATGCCACCACCAATCATGGTGCCAACAATAATCATTATAGATCCTAGAATCTTAATGAAACTGTTTTGTGAATTATTCATTTCGAAAGTATCTTAGTAATTATTACTCTAGTGAGTAGGTTGTTGTGTTTGTTGTGCTTTTTTCTGCATATAAATAGCATCAAAATTAATAGGTGCTAAGTTAAGAGGCAAGAAACCACCTTTCATAATTGAAGAGTCAAGAACTCTCTTAGCGTAAGGGAATAGTGTGTTGGCACAATAAGTGTTAAGCACTGACTCAATTTGGTCTTCTGGCATATTCGTTATTGTGAATATTCCTGCTTGAGTAACTTCAACAATATATACATTGGCATTATTGTTTTTTGTAGTTACTGTAATTGTTAAATCAAGCTCAAAGTTTTCTTCATCAAGCTTTTTAGTATTTATATCAATATTGAAGTCAGAGTTGGGGTTCCATTGATCTTTGAAACATTCTGGTGAATTAAGAGTTTCAAGAGATGTATCTTTTGTGTAAACTTTTTGAATTAAGAATGAAGGTTGATTTTCATTGTTTTGCATAGTTTTTCCTAGAAAATTTATAAGTTATAACTTGAGAATTATAACAAATTAGAAAAACTTATGTAATAAGTTAAGATTTTTTTAGTTCGAAAAGTATATTCAATGCTTCAACGGGAGTTATGTTATTGATATCGATATTATCAAGCTTTTCTCTTAATACATCTGGTTGATTTGGACTTTCAAGATTAAAAGATGTTTGAGGCTGGTCAGAGTCTATTATTATAGATTGTTTGTTTTCAAGTTTGTGTAGGTTTTGCTTAGCAGATTTTAGAACATCTGAAGGGATACCAGCTAATTTAGCAACCTGTATACCATAAGATTTTTTTGCAGCACCTTCTACAGCCTTGTGCATAAAGTAAATATTGTCTTTATATTCTTTAGCTTCAAAATGGATATTTTTTATATTCGAGTACTTGTTTACAAGTTCAGTAAGCTCAAAGTAATGAGTAGCAAAGAGTGTAAAAGCTCCTATTTTAGCGAATTTTTCAGCACAGGCTTCTGCTAATGATAAACCATCAAAGGTACTAGTTCCTCGACCTATCTCATCCATTATTACTAAGGAATTACTTGAGGCATTATTAAGGATATAAGCAGTCTCAGTCATTTCAACCATAAAAGTAGATCGACCACTTGAGATATCATCAGATGCTCCTATTCTTGTATATATCGTATCAATATCACAAATATCTGCATGGCCTGCAGGTACAAATGAACCAAGGTGTGCTAAAAATATTAGCTGAGCAACTTGGCGCATATATGTCGATTTACCACCCATATTAGGGCCTGTGATTATTTCTAAAGTATGAGTATCTTTTGTTAGGGATGTATTGTTTGGAATAAATGGCTCATCAATATTTTGTTCTATAGCAAGGTGACGGACTTCTTTAAGTTCTAATTTACCATGGTTGTTAAAACTTGGTTGCTTAAGGTTTAGTTTGATAGCTCTTTCAGCAAAGTTAGCTAGAACGTCTATTTGGGCAATATTCTCGGCAGTTTGTTGAATTTGGCTGTAGTACTCTAACACTTTTTTTAGTAGAGAGTCATAGATTAGTTTTTCTCTAGTTAGGGCTTTTTCTTTTGATGAAAGGATCTTATCTTCAAAGTCCTTTAGTTCTTCTGTTATGTAACGCTCACTAGCTTTTAATGTTTGCCTTCTAGTGTATTCAGCAGGGACTTGATCGGCATATTGTTTAGATAGTTCTATATAGTAGCCATGCACACGGTTATAGCCAACCTTAAGTGTACTTATACCTGTTTTTTGTCTTTGTTGTTGCTCAAATTTTAATAAGAAATCATAAGAGTTATCTTTTATGCTTTTAAGTTCATCAAGTTCTTTATCAAAACCTTCTTTAATAACTCCTCCATCGCGAATAGTTACCGGAGGATTATCTATAATTGCTTTATCTAAAAGATCAACTAACTCATCAAGTTGATATACACCATTATTTAGGCTTTGTATTTCATTAGCTTTTCTCTCGGATAAAAGTTCCTTAAGTTTTGGCAACTGTTTAAGGGAGTTTTGAAGAGATATTAAGTCTTTAGGTTTTACAGTCCCTAAGGCAACACGAGAGATTATTCTTTCGATATCGCTAATGTAACTAAGCACTTCTTGAAGCTTTAAGAAGTGGTGATTTTCTTTAAAATTATCAATAATGTTATGGCGTAGATGTATTTTATCTAAATCCTTTGTGGGATTTTTAAAATATCTTCGTAATAATCTACTGCCTAGACTTGTTTTACATTTATCAATAATGCTTAGTAAGCTGCTTTTTGAGTTGTTATCAAGTTCAAGATTTATTCTACTGTTAATATCTATATTTAGTATCTGTTCATCTTCATTAAAGCTAATGTCTGTAATATGTCTAGGTGTATCTTTTAGAGTGCTAGCAAGATATCCAAGTATTGAACCTACAGATATTATTTGCTCAGACTTATATTGTTTTAAAATATTGGTTGCTAAGCTTATATCAAGAGAGTCAGATATATGTTTTTTTGCTTCAAAGCCACTAAAGAACCATTCTTCTAGAACTTTAAGAGGCTTTTGGAATATATCTTGTTCCTTAAGTTCATGAGAGTTAGTGATAATCTCTTGAGGGGAGAGTTTTAAAACCTCGTTCTTTAACTCGATTAAATTGTTTATCTTATTTAACAAGTATATTTTGCCTTGAGTATAGCTGGTATAAGCTAGGTAATATTTATCATTTTTTGTATAAATACTTAGTAAGATACTATCTGTATTTGTATCTAAGAAAGCTTCTTCGGAAACTGTTGCTGGGGTTATTATCCTTACAACATCTCTCTCGACAGGGCCTTTGGAAGTATTAGGATCACCTATTTGTTCACATATTGCTATAGACAGTCCCTTTTTAACAATCTTTGCAATATAGCTCTCAGCTGCGTGATAGGGTACACCGGCCATCGGTATAGGATCACCGTTAGATTTACCGCGAGCTGTAAGAGTTATATCTAAAAGGTCAGCCGCTTTCTTAGCATCATCAAAGAATAACTCATAAAAATCTCCCATACGATAAAATAGCAGGATATCTTTATATTGTGCTTTGATTTTTAGATACTGTTGAATCATTGGTGTGTGCTGAGAAATATCTTGCATAAAATCAATTTAGAATATTTTGTATGTGAGTGATTATATTATATATGATTGGTATAACAAACTTTGAAAATCATTCATTGCTATCTTTTTTATTTTATCAAAATACTTTAGAATATCTGTAGCTATTTTTATGAATTGATTTGCATTTGAAAGGAGAAAATAGAAAATGAATTATTTAGACTTTGAGTCAAAAATTAAAGAAGTTGAAGATAAGATTACATCGTTGTCTCATGTCTTTGAAGATGAAAAAACAGAGAATGAACTTAAAAAATTAAATAAGAAAAGACTTGAGTTAATGGAGTCAACTTATTCTAAGCTTACAGATTGGCAAGTAGTTCAGTTATCTCGTCATCCGGATAGACCTTATTTTAAAGATCTTTTACCATTAGTTTTTACTGATTTTCAAGAGCTTCACGGTGATAGAGCATTTGGTGATGACTTGGCTGTTATCGGTGGTCTTGCAAAATTAAATAATGTTCCTGTAATGGTTATAGGACAAGAAAAAGGTCGTGATACTAAGAGTAAAATTAAGCACAACTTTGGTATGATGCATCCAGAAGGATACCGTAAGGCACTACGTTTAATGAAGTTGGCAGAGAAGTTTAATATGCCTGTTATAACTTTTATTGACACTCCGGGTGCTTATCCTGGTATTAAAGCAGAGGAGCGTGGTCAAAGTGAAGCTATCGCTAGGAACTTGTTTGAAATGAGTGCGTTAAAAGTTCCTGTAATTTGTACAGTTATTGGTGAAGGGTGTTCTGGCGGTGCGTTAGGTATAGGTGTTGGTGATAAATTACTTATGCTTCAATATAGCTATTTTGCAACAATTTCTCCAGAAGGATGTGCTTCAATCTTGCATAAAACAGCAGAAAAAGCTTCTGAAGTGACACAAATGATGAATATAACTTCCGATCGTTTAAAAGAGCTTGAGATCGTTGATGGTATTATACCAGAGCCTTTAGGTGGAGCTCACAGAGATTATGATTCTACAGCTGCTAATATCAGAAAAGCTTTAGCTGTTGAGTTAAAAGAATTATCAGCAATGTCCGTTGAGCAAAGAAACTCAAAAAGATATGATAAATTGATGTCTTTTGGCCGATTTAAGGAGGCTTAATTTATAAGCTAAAATGATTTATGAACTTACGAGTGGCAAAATCACAAGCAGGATTTGGTATAGTAGAATCTATGCTTGCTGCAATGATTTTGTTATTTGTACTTTCTTCTGGTTTTCTTCTTCTAAATAGTGTCTTAATTAATATAACTCTTGAGAATAAAAAAGATGAGATCGCATCAATTCTTGATGAAAGAGTAAATATCTATCGTCTTACTGGAGTCTTTGATGATTCTAAAACTAAAGATGGTATAGAATTCAAAAAAACAGTAGTCCTAAAAGTAGAAAAACAAGCAAAGCCTGTAGAAGAGAAAAAGTCTGTGGATAGATTTAATTCATACAGTATTGCAGATATCAAAAAAATGGCTGAAAAAGCTGATAAAAAACAGCAGAAACTGGCTTCTAAAAATGTCAAGGTGATTTATAAATTAGTCAATATAGCTGCTTTTGACGATACTATGGGTGTCGCTGATAGAGTCAAAATTATACAGCGAGAGGTAAAGCAAAGTGATAGTCAGAAAAAGCAATAAAGCATCTGGTTTTACCTTGCCAGAGCTAATGGTATCAATGGTTATAGCTGCTATAGTTATGTCGATGGCCTTGGGTATTTATATCAATATGAAGCAACAATATACAAAGCTTAATGAAAAACATAGGATAAATACCGATCAACTAATGGTTAAGCAAATCTTTTATAATGCTATAGGTCATGCTGGCTATATCACAAAATATGGAGATTTGCATCAACACCTTGTGGATAACTCAGGGGATAACCTTGGAGATATCTTCGGTAAAATGGGGATTATTACTATAGGTAAGGCTCCTATTGAGGAAGTTTCAGGTTTGCCAGAAGGTTTAACTTTACCTTTTGAATCTTGTCAGCAACGTAAGGCTGATCAGGGTGATTTAAAAAGTATGAACCTTAATAAAGAGATACATTGTGTTGAGCCAGATACTGATTATCTTGTAATCCAGAGAAGTAGTTTGGACTCTAGTTTAAAAACAAATTCTTCAAATAATATTTTTAAGGTAAATGATTTTCAAAAGAATATATCACCAGAAAGAAATATTTCTATCGATGATTATTTAGTTTTATGTAATGCTTTTGAGTGTGATCTAGTTAAGGCAGGGGCTATAACAGGAGATTTTGTTTCAACAACTAATCGTATTGAGAACAAATTTAAAGTAGGGGACTATGTTGGTAAGTATGTTCTAGAGATTTTCTTTGTTGCAGATACTGGTAAAAAAGATAAAGATGGAAAAGAGTTATATTCACTATATGAATATATAAAACAAAATTCAAATGACTCATCAATGTATGAGTTGATAAGTAATGTTAGTGACTTAAAAATTCAATATGTTTTAAACTCTGATATACATAGAGGTAGTGCAGAGCTAAATTGGCAAGAGATAGAAAAAGCTCCTATTAATGTAAGAAGCGATACGATTGCAGCATTGAGAGTCTCTTTTAAAGTTTCTGGTCAGCCAACTAGTAAAATATTTTTGGTAGGAGATGCATAGATGCAAAGGCTACATAAAAATCTTAATTCTAAAAGGTCAGGTTCAGCATTGTTAATGGCATTAATATTTTCATTTGTAGTTATGGTGTTATTAACCGGTCTTCTATATACCTTTAAGATGGGGTTGCTTACTACTAAAAGTATTATTAAAAACAGTAATGAAAAAGTGCTTGGTGAAACTTATATATTAAATGCTAAAGATGATATAGATTTCACAAAATCAAATGAGTTTGTAATAGGTGATAGCAAATTTGAGATAGTTGTTAATGATGATGATATTTCATCTTTTTTTCCTAAAGGGAATAATGCCGAGCTTTTCCAGTCACAACAATACAATAGTTATAATGCAATATATGAAGCATCTAATTTAGGCTCAGCTGTAGATCTAAAAGAGAGAATTATCTATAACGCATTAAGTGCTAATCTATACCAAAATTTTGGTGGAGAATTTATAGCAATAAATGTTCCAATGATAAATACAGCTGCTATTACTGACTATAGAGCAAGAACATATCGTTTGTCTAATGATGGAGGAATGAAAGATAAAGCTAAAGGCTTTATTGGTTTTATTCAAAAACAAAATAGACAGATAGATATATTTACTGAGAAAGCTAAAATTGGTGTTCCTATTCCAGATTCTATGGGTATTAACTATAAAGTAAAAGTCGGCTGGAATTTAGAAAAGGGACAGTGGAATTTATATTTACTTTTATATGATACTGATAAATTATTTACTACGCATTTTTTATTAGATGATATCTTGAATGAAGATGTTAAAGGATTAGCTGCAGCTAATGAAGAGTTAGGTAATGACATTGGCCAATGGCGAGCTGTTATCCAACGAGGTGGCAAAGGATCATCTGGAGGACAGTTTCTCAAAGATAATATCTTTGATGTTGTGTGGTATTTTGATGAAAATGATGAACCTCCACAACTTATGCTAGTAAGAAAAGCCGATAAAAAGAAAGGAAATAGAGAAGTCTTAGAGGTTTATTATTCACAGTATTCAAGAGTAAATGAGAACTATAGCCTTAAGTTGGCAGATACATTAGAGTTCAAAGCAAAATTAAGTGATAAGAATATTAAACTTTTAGTACCAGATACAGCAAATAATCTTAATGCAAATATGGTACTTATCTTTCATCCTAATAGCCAAAGTAAAACTCTTATGGGTGTAAGTGATTTTAACTATAATGGTGATCATAGAGTTGGAAAGAGCTTAGATACTTATATTGATGGTGAGACATTTGGAAATCCGGTCATAATTTCAAAAGATGAAGATTCTATGTATATTTTTACATTTGAGCCAAATAAGATTCATAGGTATGAGTATGTTAAAGGTTATGGAGGTTTTGAACCTTTTGATTATGGTTCAAATGGATTAGAGAAGGAGTTTGATTTTGGTGGTGTTGCAGGTGATATGGTGACAGGCTCAAGTGATCCACAAAATAAACAACAGTCAGGTGATATCATTCAGTTAATTGTGCCAAAATTTGGTTATTTATTTGTTTTTACAAACACTAAGGTGATTCAGTTAAACTCTAATTTAGAGGAGCTTCAAGAAGTCGCTCTTAGTAGTTATGAGGCACCACAGATTTTAGCTGATTTTGATTCTATAAAAAATACTGTAAATAAGGTTTATATTCAGCCGAATGCATTAATTTCAAAAGTACAAGAAATTAGAGATAATCTTGGAGATGAAGATAAGCCTAAAGATGAGAGTGAAATAAATGATCAATTTCAGACTCAGATGGATAATTCGAAAAATAATGAAAACAATGAGGATGAAGATATTGCAGGTGAACCTGTATATCTAGATAGTAAATATCTTTATCCATTAGGAATAGTTAAAAAGGTAATAATATGAGTATATTGGATAATGTAAATACTGAAAAAAGGAATCAAAGAAGCTTGAATCTTGATTCAATGTCTATTTCAGAGTCTATTAGTTTAATGATAGATGAGGAGTATAATGTTATAGAAGCTCTAAAAGAGCAACATGGCAATATCGTAAAAGTAATTACACAGACTTCACAAGCTCTCAAAAATGGCGGCAGAATAATATATGTTGGTGCTGGAACAAGTGGTCGACTAGGTATATTAGATGCTGTAGAGTGCCCACCGACTTTTAGTGTTGATTATAATACTGTTGTTGGCCTTATCGCAGGTGGTGAGAAGGCTTTTATTGAGGCTCAAGAAGGTGCTGAAGATGATCCTGAATTTGGCAAAGAAGATCTAAGACAGATAGGTTTAACAGACAAAGATATTGTTATTGGGATAGCAGCTAGTGGCAGAACTCCATATGTAATAGGAGCTTTAGAATATGCTAATGCTATTGGAGCTCAGACAGTAGCTATAAGTTGTACAAAGCAAGCAAAGATATCACAGTATGCTAAACTTCACATAGAAGCTGTACCTGGTCCAGAAGTTTTGACTGGTTCAACAAGATTAAAATCTGGAACTACGCAAAAACTTATCTTAAATATGATATCAACATTATCCATGGTATCTGTAGGAAAAGTTTATCAAAACTTAATGGTTGATGTTAAACCAACAAATGAAAAGCTTGTCGAGCGATCAAAAAGGATTATATGTGAAGCTACAGGTGTTGACTACAATACAGCTGAAGATTTTTATAAAAAAGCTAATAAATCAGTTAAATTAGCTATAGTTATGATACTAAATGATTGTGATTATAACCAAGCTTTGGCAATATTAAAGAATAACAATAACTTTATAAAAAGCTAAAATGAGAGTATTGATATTATTTATAGGTGTTTTGATTAGCTTAAATGCATATTGTGCTATTTATCAAACAGAGGAAAATGGTATTCCAGATTTTTCTAATGTTAAGTCAAAAGATTCTAAAAAGCTTAATATGCAAAATGATCCTGTATCTGTTGTAAATATGAATAGTGTCTCAAAAAATTTATATCAAGCACGCAGATATAGTCCGCAAGGTCCAGATTATTATATACCAAGAGGACAAGATACTCTTCAGTCATCTTTCCCAGAGCAGTATACAGATAACTATTATGATTTTTATGGTCGTAATCATCACTATGAGAGTTTGATGTCATCAACAGAGAGTTTCCAGAACTATGCTTGGGATGGCGCAAATAATTCAAGATTGCGAACTAATTATTAATCAAAATACTCTATCATATATAAGACTTTATGTCTTGTTAGTTTTTTTATAAAGGTTTTAGCATGTTGTTTAGAATCTTCTAAAAGAGGTTATATGAAAAAAACATTTCTATATATTATGATATCTTTATTTCTAGTGCTGCTGTTAGTTTTTATACTAATGTATTTTGAGATAGGAAATAGTCGTTATGAAAAGAAACAGTGTGAAGTTATAGCTAAAAATATGAATACTGTTTCAAAATATGAAGATGGTATTTGCTTTTTAAAAATGAATAATACTTATATCCCTAAAGGCATGATAAAAGAGATGTATTTATAGTAACATGCAGGTAATTCTTATATCAATTAGCTCAATGATTTAAAATATCTATTTTGTATTGCTCTAGTAGTTATTTTTTATACTGTCAAATCAGCTATATTAATAGATGCATTATGATCTTTACTAAGATATTCTAAATGTAAGTTTTATAAAAATTGGGTTTCTTAGGTAAGCCTTTTTCACATAAGGAAGTATGATTATGAAAAAAATATTTTTATACGCAGCCGGTTTTGCTTTAGCTGTTTCTAGTTTTGCAGATGAGTGTCATCCATCAATAAACTCTAATGAACAAAACTTTGTAGTTGGTTATGGTAGTTTGATGAATGATTCATCAAGAATGAGAACAAATCCAAAAGCAGAAAATGTTTATCCAGTAGAGGTTAAAAATTTTGAGAGAGTTTGGGGCTTAAGAGCAGGAGGATCATATAGAACAACAGCTCTTTTAGTTGTGCCAAAGCAAGGTGCGCATTTAAATGCAGTTTATTATCCTGTTAATTCAGATGGGATGAAATCAGCAGATAGTAGGGAAGTGCATTATTGTCGATATAAAATTCCAACAACAGATATACAATCATTAGGTCTAAAAAACCTGCAAAAAGGAACTTACTGGATATATGCTCAGCAACCAAACGCAATTAAAAAGCCTAATAAAGAGTATCCAATTATTCAGTCATATGTTGATTTATTTATAACAGGGTGTATGCAAATTCAAGATCGCTACTTAATAAAAGGTTTTGTTAAAGAATGTATACAGACAACAAAGGGATGGAATAATAATGCTTGGATTAATGATAGAGTTAATCCACGTAGGCCAACTGATTCAACACCTGGGGCAATTGAGGTTGATAACTATTTAGTGAAGTATCTTGGCAAAGCTTATTATAACCATAAGTATGAGTAGAGTAGCAAATTAAAATTCTTGATTTGTGGCTGTATTTGCTGGTTTCTTAGCAAGATTATGAGGGTAAATAGTATTTACAACTACTTTTAACGTTGATCCTTGAGCTAATATTGAAAGGATCACAACAGTATAGGTAATACTTACTATAACGTGACCTTCATCTGGTAAAGAAAGTGCTAAAGCAAGAGATATTCCTCCTCTTACACCAGACCATGCAACTAATAGATTATCTTTTGCTGAACCTTTAGTTAGTTTTTTATCAATAGCAGTTATTGGTATAGAGATGCTAATTAATCTTGCGAAAGTTACAATAAATATACCAGCAACACCGACCCAAAAAGCTCCCATGTTAAATGGAATACTAGTTAACTCTAGACCGATAAGTATAAATAAGAATGAGTTAAGCATATTATCAATAACCATCCAAAAGTTATCTACCTTATCAACTTGCTCAGGATAGTTCTTTTTACACTCAGATAAGTTGTTACCTATAAATAAACCTGCAACAACCATGGCAATAGGTCCTGACACATGTAAGCTATGTGCAATTACATATCCCATACTAGCTACAGCAAGTGTAACAAAAATAGATGTTTCGGAATCTCTATTTGTTTTTAGGAAAATAAGAGCTACTTGAGCAAAGATATAACCTAAAACAATACCACCACCAGCTTCAGTAGCAATTTGTTTAGTAATTAACCAAATATATGTATTAATGCTACTATGACTACTTAAAGCCTGACCAAATTCTCCACCACTACCAAAAAAGAAAATATTTGAAAGTACAACAAAAAGGACAATTCCTGTAGCGTCATTAAATAATGACTCTCCAACTACACGAGTTTTTATATGTTTAGGAATTGATTTATTACCAGCTAGTGTACTAATTACGGCTATTGGATCAGTTGGAGATATTAATGCTCCAAAAACTAAACAATAGCCAAAGCTAATATCAAAGTTTACTAGTAAACATAATCCATATATTAAGACTGCTGTAGTAACAGCTGATAATAGTAATCCTATACTTGCTAAGCCAAAAACTGCTTTTAGTTCTTTCTTTAGATCAATCATATTAAAGTGCAGAGCATTAGCAAATAATAAAAATGATAACATTCCATCTAAAACGGTAGTTTTAAAGTCAAAACTTGATAAGGCAACTACAAGAAAATTTGTATCACTTAGTAGCGATGCACACAATGCAGAGAAAGTTATTGAGAGAATTGTAAGACCAATAGCTTTAGGCAGTTTTAAAAACTTAGTATTAATATAGCTCATTAATGCTGCCACTACAGTTAATAAACTAAATAAAAAATATTCACTCATAAATATGTTCCTCTATAAGCCGCAGCTGTACTCCCAGCTACAGGCTTTTGATAGCTCTTCTAAAATACTATTTTGTATAAAAAAATCATCCTTTAGATCATTAAACTTATGCTTATTAAACATGAAACTATTTGTTTTAGTTTCTAGCTCAGTTACTTTATTTATATCTTGCTTAGATATATTTTTAAACTCGCTTTGGGTCATATGGATACAAGGTTGGCATTCTAAACTATGGTATGCAGGCTTAAATGGTAAGCTTTGAGTGAACTTCAAAATATCGTCATATTTCTTATCCAAAAGTGGATATCTTAAAGCTCTATAGTCATATCTTTCTTCTTCATCAAGGCTTTTTAACAATTGTGATACTTTTGATAGGTCTTTACGATGACTTAGTAATATATTAGCCTCACCATTAGGATCAAGTTCATCGATCTTATTAAGTAATGTTATACCTTTTAGAAAGCCTGCACACCAACTAAACTGCTGTGAAGGAAACTGTTTACGTGCCAAGACTAGCTCTTGAAAAGTATTTTCTGATTGTAGATGAAAATATCTAATATCCTCTTGATCAAGCCAGCTAAAAACTTCATTTAAATAATCATTCCAATTATCTGCTGCGAAACCAGTATCTACAGATAAAACACAGAAATTATTCCCTAAATTTTGTTTTGCCCAGCATATTAGTCCTAGAGAATGTATGCTGTAGTTAGCAATAATTATATTATCTAACTTCTGCATGCAACCTACATCCCTATAATATCTTTAATTTCTTTAAGTTTGTTAATAGCTGACGGGCGAACTTTGGCAGCTCCTTGAGAAAGTATCTCATCAACAACTTTAGGGTTGTTGATATAGTATTCGTACTTTTCACGTGCATCAGCTAAATATTCGTTTACTTTCTCAAATAATATTTGCTTTGCATCTCCCCAACCAAGACCGCCAGCTAAGTATTTATCTTTTAGAGAAGCAATTTCTGTTTCAGAGGCGATACTTTTATATATTGAAAATACTGTGCAATTATTAGGATCTTTTTTCTCTTCAGGTAACTGAGAATTAGTAATAATTTTCATTATTTGTTTTCTTAGTTTTTTCTCTGTTGAGAATATTTGTATAGTATTATCATAGCTCTTTGACATCTTACGACCATCTAGACCTAATATGGTCTGGCTATCTTCATTTGTAAAAGCTTGGGGTGCCTTAAGAGCTTGCTTTTTGTAGATATGGTTAAAGCGATTTGCTATATCTCTTGCAATCTCAATATGTTGGATTTGATCTTTACCTACAGGAACTAGATCAGCATCAAACATTAAGATATCTGCAGCCATAAGAACAGGATAGTTAAATAATCCCATAGTTATGCCTTTATCAGGATCGACATTTTCTTCTTGCATATTTTGATCTACTAGAGCTTTATATGCATGAGCACGGTTCAGTAGGCCTTTTGATGTGGTCGTGCTAATTATCCATGTTAATTCCATGATTTCAGGGATGTCAGATTGGCGATAGAAAGCAGCTTTTGCTGGATCTAGTCCAAGAGCAAGCCATGAAGATGCGATCTCGTATATATACTGTTGGCGTAATTTTTTATCCCATAACTTAATTAAGGAATGTTGATCAGCAATGAAGTATAAGCATCTATAATCTTCATTTTGTACCATTTCTATTGCAGGCTTAATCGCACCTATATAGTTCCCTAGATGAGGAGTTCCCGAAGGAGTAACTCCAGTTAAAATAATTTTTTGTGACATTTTAAGATTCCGTATTATAAAAAAGAAATATTAATAAAGCTTTTATTCAAAAGGAATTTTAGCATATTAAGATTTTTTTAATAAGGAATTTATGAAAAAAAGTGGAGCGGGAAACGAGGCTCGAACTCGCGACCCCAACCTTGGCAAGGTTGTGCTCTACCACTGAGCTATTCCCGCTTGAAACTATGGCACACCCAAAGGGATTCGAACCCCTAACCGCTCGGTTCGTAGCCGAGTACTCTATCCAGTTGAGCTATGGGTGCAAAAGTGAGATGTATTATAAATGCTTGTTTTTAATTAGTCAAGTTAGTTATGTCATTAATTGTTTCAATTAATTTATTTTCTAACTCTTGGTCGCTTAGATTTGTGTTATCGATTGTATAATCTGCGATTTTCTCTCTTTCATTATCTGAAATTTGAAGGTTTATAAAGGCAACAGCTTGTTGTCTATCTTTACCGTCACGCTCCATAAGTCTTCTGATTCTAGTTTCTAGATCTGCTTTGATAACGATTACTTTTTTTAGATAATCATAATGACGAATATTGTATGGTCCTAAAAGAGGAATATCTACAATTGTCATAGCAGTTTCAGATTCTCTAACTTGCTTTTTTATCTCTCTATTGATAACTGGGTGTAGATAATCTTCCAACCATTTTTTAGCCTCTTTTGATTCAGTAATAATAGCACGTAGCATAGCTCTATTTATTTGCTTATTTACTACTATGTCACTACCAAATTTCTCAGAAATGTTTTTAATCACAGATGCTTTTTTCGTGATTTCTCTACTTATAGTATCGGCACAAACTACGTTAAGATCCATTTTTTCTTTTAGAATCTTAGTAGCTGTTGATTTGCCGCTAGCTATACCACCTGTTATACCAATTGGAAAAGTTCTTATTATACTCATTATATTAATAACTTAAGTAAACAAATTATTTGAGGTCAAATTTTAATATTTTTTTTGTAAAAAGTCACATTTTTTTGATTAAAAAAGGTTTTAACTTTAAAATACAGCTAATTTCTTAGTTTATTTATAGAATGTTTTGACATTACAGAAGGTTATTTCAGACAAAATTAGTGCAGCTGGGCAGATCTCTTTTAGGGAGTTTATGCAGTTGGCTCTTTATTACCCAGAGATAGGGTATTACTCAGGGTCAAAGGATAAAATCTCGCCTCAGGGAGATTTTATAACAGCGACAACTCAAAGTTCACTTTTTGCCAGAACTTTTGCAAGACAATTTGCACTAGTGTTGTCCGAGCTCGGTAGAGATACTTATGTTATAGAGTTTGGGGCAGGTAATGGTAAATTTGCTACAGATTGTATGGATGAGTTGTTTAAGCTAGGACAATTGCCAGATAAATATATAATAATTGAACTGAGCAATGATCTTAAATTAAGGCAACAAGAATATATAAGAAAAAATATACCTGATTTATACGATAAGTTTCTTTGGTTAAATGAATTGCCTAAACAAAAATTAAAAGCTGTGGTTTTTGCTAATGAGGTTTTAGATGCAATGCCAGTTGATATCTTTACATCTAGAGAGGGGGCGATCTTTCAGCAAGGAGTTACATTTAAATGTGATGCTAGTTTTGAATTTGCTGATATGTCAGAGAATGATAATCGATTTACTTCAGAGATTAATAGGATATTGGGTGATGATATAACTTTTGCAGATGGTTATACAAGTGAAGTCAATACATGGATAAGGCCATGGATTAAGGCATTGAAAGATAGCTTATCTGAGGGGATTGTTTTTCTATGTGATTATGGTTATCACAGAGCAGAATATTATTCTAAGGAAAGAAATATGGGGACTTTGGCTTGTTACCATCATCATAAAGTTAATTTTGACCCATTTATTAATATTGGAGAGCAAGATATTACAGCACATGTTGATTTTACAACTGTTGCTGAAGCAGCAACTGAAGTTGGTTTTGAACTTGATGGCTATATGACTCAGGCAAACTTTTTAAAAAGATCAGGGATATCGGAAGTATTTACAGAACATTCTAAAAGCTTAAGTCAAAAAGATCAGCTAAGATATAATAATGATATAAAAGATCTTTTATTAAATGATAAGCTTGCAGAGGTGTTTAAGGTTATAGGTTTCTCTTTAAATTTCGATTTTATATTAGAGTCATTTGATAATGATGATAATATTGATTATTTATTATAGTTAATAGTAGTAGATTTTTTAGTCCTAAATTAGGTATTTTTAATTAATGAATTTTGTTAGTCTTACAATAAGACTTAGAAACTTGCTCTTAACTAGTTGATTGCAAGTGTTTATATCTTGTATTCTAGATATATAAACCCAAAAACACTCGAATATTGTACGCTAGAAGTTCTTTGTAGCTCAGTTCAGTCAAGAAAAACAAACGTAGGACTAATTAATAGGTTTCTAAAAACAAGAATCTTCGTTATAAGTAGGTTTAGTGTTTTTATTTGGCTCTAAATAAGCTTGTTTTGTTATTGTTGATATGAGTAGTGTTTGTATGTATGACTATAGAAATGCGTTATATAGTTGATGTTGCTTATCTATTGACTTATAATCAAACAAATAAGTTTTTTAATTTCGTTAATATTCGATTAATTCGGAGGACAAAGGATGTCGGATTTCACTAAAGATATTGATGCTTTGGAGACTCAAGAATGGCTTGAGGCTTTTGAAGATGTCGTTAAAAGAGAAGGCGTTGATAGAGCTAAGTTTTTATTTGAACAGCTTTTAACTAAAGGTTCAGAGTTAGGCATACAAAGTGCTTATTCTACAGCTAAGGTTAAGAGTTACATTAACTCTATCGATGTTAGTGAGCAACCTAGCTATCCAGGAG
Organism: Francisella sp. LA112445; assembly: GCF_012224145.1. Taxonomy (NCBI): domain Bacteria; kingdom Pseudomonadati; phylum Pseudomonadota; class Gammaproteobacteria; order Thiotrichales; family Francisellaceae; genus Francisella; species Francisella sp. LA112445. The sequence goes on along the minus strand of NZ_CP041030.1, from coordinate 1,767,810 downwards.
ATATGGAGCTAGAAGAGCGAATTGAGGCCGTAAATAGATGGAACTCTGCTGTTATGGTTGCAGCAGCTAATAAAAAAGATGGCTCAATAGGTGGTCATATTGGTACTGGTGCTGGTGCTATGACTCTTTATGAGGTTGGTTTTAACCATTTCTGGAAAGCTCCAAATGATAATCATGCAGGTGATTTGATATTCTATCAAGGACATCTTTCTCCAATCGTGTATGCGCGTTCATTCTTAGAAGGTAGAATAACAGAGAAACAGTTAGAAAACTTTAGAAGACAAGCTTTTGATGGTGAGAATGCAGTATCTTCGTATCCGCATCCACATCTACAACCTACATATTGGCAGTTCCCAACAGTTTCTATGGGTCTAGGCCCTCTTCAAGCTATTTATCAAGCTAGATTTATGAAGTATTTAGAAGCTAGAGGATTAGCTGAAACTGCAGATCGTAAAGTTTGGGCTTTCTGTGGTGATGGTGAGATGGATGAACCAGAATCAATGGGTGCTATCACTAGAGCTGGTAGAGAAGGTTTAGATAATCTTATTTTCGTTATTAACTGTAACCTACAAAGATTAGATGGTCTTGTAAATGGTAATGGTAACATTGTTGAAGAGCTTGCTAATTCATTTATGGGTGCAGGATGGGATGTTATTAAAGTCCTCTGGAGTAGTGATTGGGATAAATTATTACAAGACCCAAAAGGCGGTAAGAAATTAGCACAAAGATTAAGTGAGCTTAATGATGGACAATTCCATACAATTAAAGCTCATGGTGGTGCTGAATGTCGTAGAGTTGTATTTAGTGGAGATGAAGATCTAGAAGCTTTAGCGAAAGATATGTCTGATGCTGATATTGCTTCTCTTCGTCGCGGAGGTCATGATCCATTAAAGATCTATGCTGCGTATAAGAAAGCTACTGAAACTAAAAATGGTCGTCCAATACTTATATTGCCAATGACTGTTAAAGGTTATGGTCTAGGTGAGTGGGGCGAGTCAAAAAATATTGCTCATAATGTTAAGAAGCTAGATACAGATGCACTTGAGCATATTAAAAATAGATTTAATGTTCCAGCAACAAAAGATGATGTTGAGAGCTATAGACTTATCAAGTTACCTGAAGATTCTCCAGAGATGAAATATCTTCATTCTAAGAGAAAAGATTTAGGTGGTTATATTCCTAAGAGATTAGAAAATAATCAAGCTTTAGAAGTTCCTAGTTACAAAGAATTTGCTAAAAGCCTATTAGATGATAGTGGTGATAGAGAGTTTTCTACAACAACTGCTTTCGTTAGAATATTGTCTCATTTAGCAAAAGACAAAAAGATTGGAAAACATATTGTACCAATAACAGTTGATGAGTCACGTACTTTTGGTATGGAAGGCTTATTTAGACAATTAGGTATATATAATCCACAAGGTCAACAGTATGTACCAGAAGATAAAAAGCAAGTTATGTTCTATAAAGAAAGTAAAGATGGACAAATTTTGCAAGAAGGTATTAACGAGCAGGGTGGATTAAGCTCTTGGTTAGCCGCAGCTACTTCTTATAGTGTGCACAAGGTACCTATGATTCCATTTATGATCTATTACTCAATGTTTGGTTTCCAAAGATTTGGAGATCTTGCTTGGGCTGCTGGAGACTCTATGGCAAAAGGTTTCTTGCTTGGAGGAACATCTGGTCGTACGACAATTAATGGTGAAGGCTTACAGCACGAAGATGGACATAGCCATATTCAAGCTGGACTTATTCCTAGCTGTATATCATATGACCCTACATATGCTTATGAATTAGCGGTGATCATGGGTGAAGGTCTTAAGAGAATGTATGTGGATGGTGAGCATGTTTTCTACTATATTACAGTAATGAATGAAAACTATTCTCATAGAGCAATGCCTGAAGGTGTTGAAGAAGGTATTCTTAAAGGTTTATATAAACTAGAAGATAACAAACCTGCTGATAAGCACGTTCAATTAATGGGTTCTGGTACTATCTTAAGAGAGGTTGAAGCAGCTTCTAAAATGCTGAAAGAAGAATATGGTATAACTTCTAATGTTTGGAGTATGACTTCTGCAAATGAGCTATATAGAGATGCTAAAAATGTAGCTAGAACAAACATGCTTCACCCAACAGATAAGAAAAAAGAAAGTTATATTGAGCAATGCTTTAAAAATGAGCAAGGCCCAGTTGTTGCATCTACTGATTATATTAAATTATATACTGATCAGCTTAGAGAGTTTATCCCAAGTACATTTGTAAGCTTAGGTACTGATGGATATGGTAGATCTGATAGTAGAGCAGCTTTACGTAGCTTCTTTGAAGTAGATAGATATCATGTGGTTGTTGCATCATTATATGCTTTACATTTAGATGGTAAAGTTGAGGCTAGTGAAGTTAAAGCGGCAATTGAAAAGTACAATATAGACCCAGAGCGTGTAGCTCCATTTTATAGCTAATCGGTAAGGAGATATAAATGTCTATAGAGATAGTTAAGGTTCCTGATATTGGGGATTATGATAGTGTTGATGTGATTGAAGTAAATGTTGCTGAAGGTGATGTTATCGCTGAAGAAGATTCTTTAATTACATTAGAAACTGATAAGGCTAGTATGGAGGTTCCATCTCCAGTAGCTGGTAAAGTTGTTAAACTAACTGTGAAAGTTGGTGATAAAGTTTCAGAAGGTTCAGCAATTATGGAAGTTGAAGTTGCTGGTGCTGAAACTGCAGAAGAGCCTAAACAAGAAGCTAGTCCAGCACCTGCTAGTCAGCAAGCTACACAAGTAGTAGATGTTGAAGTTCCTGATATTGGAGATTATGATAGTGTTGATGTTATTGAAGTATCTGTAGCTGTTGGCGATGAGGTTGCTGAAGAAGATTCTTTAATTACATTAGAAACTGATAAGGCTAGTATGGAGGTTCCATCTCCAGTAGCAGGTAAGGTTGTAGAACTTATTGCGAAAGTTGGTGATAAAGTTTCTCAAGGTAGTTTGATTCTTAAAGTTGAGACTGGGGCGACTGGATCTGCCTCAGTTGAACAGTCAACTACACAAGAAGCATCAGCGCCTACTCAAGCTTCTGAAGAAGTTGTTGATGTACAAGTTCCAGATATCGGTGATTATGATAGCGTTGATGTTATCGAGGTGTCTGTGGCTGTTGGTGATAAAATTGAAGAAGAAGATTCTTTAGTTACATTAGAGACTGATAAGGCTAGTATGGAAGTTCCATCTCCAGTAGCAGGAGAGGTGGTTGAAGTTATTACAAAAGTTGGTGATAAAGTTTCTCAAGGTAGCTTAATCTTAAAAGTTAAGACTCAAGGATCTGCTCCAGCAGTAGCACCTAGTCAGCCTGCCAAACAAGAAGCTCCTAAGCAAGACTCTAAGTCTACTCCTGCACCTGCACCAGCTCAAAGTAGTGTTAATGAGTATGCAGTAGATAACTCAAACGCTCATGCTTCTCCAGCTGTTAGAAAGCTAGCTAGAATTTTAAATGTTGATTTAAGCAAAGTAAAAGCTACAGGTCGTAAAGGTCGTGTAACAAAAGAAGATTGCTATAACTATATCAAACATGCTGTAACACAAGTTCAAACTGGTAAAGTTGCTGCAAGTGGTAGTGGTTTAGATCTTTTAGATGATCCTGTTGTTGATTTCTCTAAATTTGGTGAGATTGAAACACAGCCTTTAACTCGTATTAATAAAATTAGTGCGAAAAACCTACATAGAAACTGGGTGAAAATTCCTCATGTAACTTTCTATGATGATGCTGATGTTACGGATCTTGAAGAGTTTAGGAAAGCTAAAAAAGGATTTGCTGAGAAAATGGGTGTGAAAATCACTCCATTATCATTCTTAGTAAAAGCTGCAGCGGTAGCGCTACAAGAATTCCCAAGAATGAACAGTTCTCTTTCAAACGATGGAGAGAACTTAATTCTTAAGAAATATTATAATATTGGTTTTGCGGCGGATACTCCAGCAGGACTAATGGTTCCAGTTATCAAAGATGCTGACAAAAAAGGTATCATTGAAATATCAAAAGATATTATGGAATTGGCTGGTAAGGCTCGTGATGGTAAGCTAGGCTCTAAAGATATGTCTGGAGCTACATTTACTATCTCAAGTATTGGTGTGCTTGGAACTACAGCGTTTACACCTATTATTAATATGCCGGAAGTGGCTATTATGGGTGTATCTAAAACTGCAGTTAAGCCAGTTTGGAATGGTAAAGAATTTGAACCTAGAACTATGTTACCTTTATCTATGTCAGCTGATCATAGAGTTATTGATGGTGCATTAGCTGCTAAGTTCTTAACAAGATATAGTCAGATTCTTTCTGATTTGCGTGAAATCATAATGTAAATGTAAACACGGAGTTTTATAAAATGAGTGATATTAAAACACAAGTTGTAGTTTTAGGTAGTGGTCCTGGTGGATATAGTGCAGCATTTAGAGCGGCTGACTTAGGACTAGAAGTTGTTTTAGTAGAAAGATATGAAAATATCGGTGGTGTATGTCTAAATGTTGGTTGTATTCCATCAAAAGCACTTCTTCATATTGCTAAAGTTATTAATGAAGCTAGACATTTAGCAGCTGATGGTATCATCGAAATGGGTGATATGAAAATCAATAAAGACAAAGTTCTTAAGTATAAGAATGATGTTGTAAGCAAGCTTACTGGTGGTTTAAAGGGTATGGCTCAGATGAGAAAAGTAAAAATCGTACAAGGTTACGGTAAATTTACATCTGACAAAGAGCTTGCTGTAGAAGCTGCTGATGGTAAGGTTACAAAAATTACTTTTGATAATTGTATTATTGCTGCTGGTTCTAGTGTAATTAATTTACCATTTGTCCCTGAAGATGACAGAATCATTGATTCAACAGGTGCTCTTGAAATGAAAGAAATTCCTGAGACTATGCTTGTAGTTGGTGGTGGTATTATTGGTCTTGAGATGGCGCAGGTTTATTCTGAGCTTGGTACTAAGATTACAGTTGTTGAGTTTGCTGATCAGCTTATGAACGGTGTTGATAAAGACATGGTCAAAGCTTATGAGAAAATGAACAAAAAATATGAAGTTCGCCTAAAAACTGGTGTTACAGCTATGGAAGCTAAGAAAGATGGTATCTATGTAACAATGGAAGGTGAACATCCTGCTAAAGAAGAGCGTTATGATAGAGTTCTTATGGCTATTGGTCGTAAACCAAATGGTAAGCTTATCGATGCAGAAAAAGCGGGTGTTAAAGTTGATGAAAGAGGCTTTATCCCTGTGGATAAGCAACTTCGTACAAATGTGCCGCACATTTTTGCAATTGGTGATATTGTTGGTCAACCTATGCTTGCTCATAAAGCTGTACCGGAAGGAAGAACAGCTGCTGAAGTTATTTCTGGTTTAAATCATAGTTTTGATCCTTTAGTAATTCCTTCAGTTGCTTATACTGATCCAGAAGTTGCTTGGGTTGGTGAAACTGAAACTTCTGCAAAAGCTAAAGGTATTAAGTATGAGAAGGGTGTATTCCCGTGGGCTGCTAGTGGTAGATCACTAAGTATTGGTAGATCAGAAGGGATGACTAAGGTTCTATTTGATGAAAATCATAGAATCATTGGTACTTCTATTGTTGGTACGAATGCTGGTGAACTTATTTCTGAAGCAGCACTTGCTATTGAAATGGGTTGTGATGCTGAAGATATCGCTCTTACAGTTCATCCACACCCAACTCTTTCTGAGAGTTTGATGATGGCTACAGAAGTGTTTGAAGGTACTGCAACAGATCTGCCTCCTCAGAAAAAGAAAAAATAAACTCTAATTTTCTTCTCAAATTATTTAATTCTAGAAAATCTACCTTAAAATATATCAAAAAATAAATTTTACTATGTCTACAAATAGCTGGAAAAAAGCTCTGAAGGAGTCATTTTATTCTCCTTTGGAGCTATTGAATTTTTTAGAAATAAATAATGATATTGCAAAAGTTTCGTTTAAGGCAGTAAATCATTTTAAAATGATTGTTCCAAAATCTTTCGCTAATAGAATGGAGAAAGGCAATATTAATGATCCATTATTAAAACAAGTCTTGCCAACTGTAGATGAAGAAGTTATAGATAGTAATTATAGTAGTGATCCGCTAGATGAAAAAAAGTATAATAAAATCCCAGGATTGTTGCACAAGTATCATGGAAGAGTTTTATTAATTGCTCACACAAGCTGTGCTGTGCACTGTAGATATTGCTTTCGTAAAGAGTTTGACTATAAGGACAATATTCCTGGTAGAAAAGATTGGCTTAAAACTTTTGATTATATAAGAAATGATCCAAGTATTGAGGAAGTTATTTTAAGTGGAGGAGATCCTTTACTAAATAATGACGATGTTCTGGAGTTCTTTTTAAATGAGATACGAGGAATATCACATATTAAGAGAATAAGGATTCACTCAAGAATACCTATTGTCTTGCCAGAAAGAATAACTGAAACTTTGCTAGATATTTTTTCTAGGTGTGAGTTAGATATAGTTCTTGTAGCACATGCAAATCACCCTAATGAGATAGATACTAATATTAGTAAAGTATTAAGGAAAATACATAAGTCAGGAGTTATCGTTTTAAATCAAAGCACAATGCTTAGAGGTGTAAATGATGATCCAGATGTATTATATGCACTAAGTACAAAATTAATTAGGGCAAGAGTTATTCCTTATTATATACATTTGTTAGATCCGGTTTCTGGAACTAAGCACTTTAATATTGATAATGCTAAAGATATTATGAAAAAGCTTTCTGAGATTTCATCAGGCTATATGGTGCCTATATTAACTAAAGAAGATCCTGGATATCCATCTAAGAAATGGATCTCATTCCATAAATAATAGTATCTCATTAATTAGCATTAATTATTCATCAAAAAAAGATATTTAATCTTAGTTCTTCTATATTATTAAGTTAGATTATACTCTTACTTATATAGTGTAGTGATTAAGAGTAGATATTTTCGTTTATGAGAGTTTATAAATTTTTATATATAGCTGTTATGTTTTTCATGTTTAGTATAGTTTCTGCTAATAGTGAAAATAATCCTTCATCTGGCAAGACAGCAAAACAAATGCAACAATATATTAATACAAGTAAAGATTGTATGATTGTGCAAAATAAAAAACAGATAGTATTAAAGTGCGGTGATAATATGATATTTGTAACACCGCAAGGTGTAGGGATTAAAACTCCTAATGTTTCGAAATTTTGGAGTTAGAAAATATTTCTACAAATATATTAATATCTTAAATTAAATCATTTTTTATTAAATAGTATATAAATAATTTCATTTAATAGTTTTTTTGTACTTATTATTATTTTATAAATAATTTCATTTAATAGTTTTTTTGTACTTATTATTATTTTGCGTATTTGCTGCAAAAAGGAGGTATTTTTGGTGATTAAGTACTTGACAGAGGTGTTTTTAGGGTGTTTTTTTTGAGTAATTTGAGTGTAATAAATAAAAAGTGCAAAAACTTCAAAATTTTTCAAAAAAGTACTTGCGTTTTTGTTAGAGGATGCGTATTATATGTCTTCACCGGCTGACGAGTGATGTCAACGGTAGGAAGCTAAGGCTTTTGAGATATTTAATAGATATATTATATACAAACACTTTGTTAAAGAATTTGAGTATCAGTAGTTAGAGTCAGAATTTGAGAATTAAACTGAAGAGTTTGATCCTGGCTCAGATTGAACGCTGGTGGCATGCTTAACACATGCAAGTCGAACGGTAACAGGAGAAGCTTGCTTCTTGCTGACGAGTGGCGGACGGGTGAGTAACGCGTAGGAATCTGCCCATCTGTGGGGGATACCAGTTGGAAACGACTGTTAATACCGCATAATATCTGCGGATTAAAGGTGGCCTTTGTGCTGCCGCAGATGGATGAGCCTGCGTTAGATTAGCTTGTTGGTGGGGTAAGGGCCTACCAAGGCTACGATCTATAGCTGATTTGAGAGGATGATCAGCCACATTGGGACTGAGACACGGCCCAAACTCCTACGGGAGGCAGCAGTGGGGAATATTGGACAATGGGGGAAACCCTGATCCAGCAATGCCATGTGTGTGAAGAAGGCTCTAGGGTTGTAAAGCACTTTAGTTGGGGAGGAAAGCTTATAGGTTAATAGCTTATGAGAAGGACGTTACCCAAAGAATAAGGACCGGCTAACTCCGTGCCAGCAGCCGCGGTAATACGGGGGGTCCGAGCGTTAATCGGAATTACTGGGCGTAAAGGGTCTGTAGGTGGTTTGTTAAGTCAGATGTGAAAGCCCAGGGCTCAACCTTGGAACTGCATTTGATACTGGCAAACTAGAGTATGGTAGAGGAATGGGGAATTTCTGGTGTAGCGGTGAAATGCGTAGAGATCAGAAGGAACACCAATGGCGAAGGCAACATTCTGGACCAATACTGACACTGAGGGACGAAAGCGTGGGGATCAAACAGGATTAGATACCCTGGTAGTCCACGCTGTAAACGATGAGTACTAGCTGTTGGATTCGGTGTAAAGGATCTAGTGGCGCAGCTAACGCGTTAAGTACTCCGCCTGGGGACTACGGCCGCAAGGCTAAAACTCAAAGGAATTGACGGGGACCCGCACAAGCGGTGGAGCATGTGGTTTAATTCGATGCAACGCGAAGAACCTTACCTGGTCTTGACATCCTGCGAACTTTCTAGAGATAGATTGGTGCCTTCGGGAACGCAGTGACAGGTGCTGCACGGCTGTCGTCAGCTCGTGTTGTGAAATGTTGGGTTAAGTCCCGCAACGAGCGCAACCCCTATTGATAGTTACCATCATTAAGTTGGGTACTCTATTGAGACTGCCGCTGACAAGGCGGAGGAAGGTGGGGACGACGTCAAGTCATCATGGCCCTTACGACCAGGGCTACACACGTGCTACAATGGGTATTACAGAGGGCTGCGAAGGTGCGAGCTGGAGCGAAACTCAGAAAGGTACTCTTAGTCCGGATTGCAGTCTGCAACTCGACTGCATGAAGTCGGAATCGCTAGTAATCGCAGGTCAGAATACTGCGGTGAATACGTTCCCGGGTCTTGTACACACCGCCCGTCACACCATGGGAGTGGGTTGCTCCAGAAGTAGATAGCTTAACGAATGGGCGTTTACCACGGAGTGATTCATGACTGGGGTGAAGTCGTAACAAGGTAGCCGTAGGGGAACCTGCGGCTGGATCACCTCCTTAACGGAAATACGAAAAAATAGAAATAAGCTTTAACTCTGATTTGAATGATTTAGCTTAGTGTTTGTAGATAATATATTTTAGTGTAAATAGAATACGGGTCTGTAGCTCAGTTGGTTAGAGCGCACCCCTGATAAGGGTGAGGTCGGTAGTTCGAGTCTACTCAGACCCACCAGTTTTTTTGGGGCCATAGCTCAGCTGGGAGAGCACCTGCTTTGCACGCAGGGGGTCAGCGGTTCGATCCCGCTTGGCTCCACCATTATTTTATTTGCATGAAGATAGAGATATTTAACAATTTAGTATAGAAATAGACTTAAGAGAATAAGTGCAAGCGGTGGATGCCTTGGCATTCAGAGGCGATGAAGGACGTGATAATCTGCGATAAGCTTCGGGGAGATGGTAAATAATCTTTGATCCGGAGATTTCCGAATGGGGGAACCCACCTAGCACAAGCTAGGTACTCACTCGACATAGAGTGTAGAGCGAACGAGGGGAACTGAAACATCTAAGTACCCTTAGGAAGAGAAATCAATTGAGATTCCCATAGTAGCGGCGAGCGAAGTGGGAAGAGCCTGGTATGATTTAGCTGTAATTATAGTAGAACAAGTTGGGAAGCTTGACGATAGAGGGTGATAGTCCCGTATACGAAATAATCACAGTGGAACTAAGCATACGAACAAGTAGGACGGGGCACGTGGAACCTTGTCTGAATATGGGGGGACCATCCTCCAAGGCTAAATACTCCTGAATGACCGATAGTGAACTAGTACCGTGAGGGAAAGGTGAAAAGAACCCTTATAAAGGGAGTGAAATAGAATCTGAAACCGCTTGCATACAAGCAGTAGGAGCATTATTTAGTAATGTGACTGCGTACCTTTTGTATAATGGGTCAGCGAGTTACTTTTAGTGGCGAGGATAACTGAATAAGGGATCCGTAGCGAAAGCGAGTCTTAATAGGGCGAATAGTCGCTAGGAGTAGACCCGAAACCGGCGCGATCTATCCATGGCCAGGTTGAAGGTTGGGTAATACCAACTGGAGGACCGAACCCAATAATGTTGCAAAATTATGGGATGAGCTGTGGATCGGAGTGAAAGGCTAATCAAGCACGGAGATAGCTGGTTCTCCCCGAAAACTATTTAGGTAGTGCCTCGTGTATAACTCATTGGGGTAAAGCACTGTTTCGACGATGGGGGTTTTACGACCTTACTGACTCGATGCAAACTCAGAATACGATGAAGTTCAATCACGGGAGACACACTGCGGGTGCTAAGGTCCGTAGTGGAAAGGGAAACAGCCCAGACCGCCAACTAAGGTCCCCAAGTCATAGCTAAGTGGGAAACGAAGTGGGAAGGCCCAGACAGCCAGGAGGTTGGCTTAGAAGCAGCCACCCTTTAAAGAAAGCGTAATAGCTCACTGGTCGAGTCGGCCTGCACGTAAGATTTAACGGGGCTAAGCTATGCACCGAAGTTGCGGAATATATAGTATATATTGGTAGGGGAGCGTTCTGTAAGCCGATGAAGGTGAATTGAGAAGTTTGCTGGAGGTATCAGAAGTGCGAATGCTGACATGAGTAACGTAAAATAAGTGAGATTCTTATTGGCCGAAAACCCAAGGATTCCTACGCAATGTTAATCAACGTAGGGTAAGCCGGCCCCTAAGGCGTAGCTGAAGAGTGAAGTCGATGGGAAACAGGTTAATATTCCTGTGCCGCTTATATGAACGAAGGAGGGACGGAGAAGGTTAGGTAGGCCTGGCGAATGGTTGTCCAGGTGAAAGTATGTAGGTAGAGATGTTAGGCAAATCCGGCATCTTGTTGATCTGAGGTACGAGACGAAGTCAAACTTGTTTGACGAAGCTATTGATACCAAGCTTCCAGGAAAAGCTTCTAAGTATATTGTATAAGCGACCGTACTCTAAACCGACACTGGTGGGTAGGTAGAGAATACTAAGGCTATGAGATAACTCTGGTGAAGGAACTAGGCAAAATGACACCGTAACTTTGGAAGAAGGTGTGCCCTTGATGGTGATAAGACTTGCTCTTTGAGCTGTTGGGGGTTGCAGATACCAGGTGGCTGCGACTGTTTATCAAAAACACAGCACTCTGCTAAATCGTAAGATGAAGTATAGGGTGTGACGCCTGCCCGGTGCTGGAAGGTTAATTGAAGGGGTTAGCGCAAGCGAAGCTCTGGATCGAAGCCCCAGTAAACGGCGGCCGTAACTATAACGGTCCTAAGGTAGCGAAATTCCTTGTCGGGTAAGTTCCGACCTGCACGAATGGCGTAACGACGGCCACACTGTCTCCACCAGAGACTCAGTGAAATTGAAATCGCTGTGAAGATGCAGTGTACCCGCGGTTAGACGGAAAGACCCCGTGAACCTTTACTACAGCTTTGCACTGGACTTTGAATATTTATGTGTAGGATAGGTGGGAGACTTTGAAGCAGTCACGCTAGTGATTGTGGAGTCGTCCTTGAAATACCACCCTTGAATATTTAGAGTTCTAACTCAGGAGAGATTCGAGGACAGTGTATGGTGGGTAGTTTGACTGGGGCGGTCTCCTCCCAAAGAGTAACGGAGGAGTACGAAGGTGCACTCGGCATGGTCGGAAATCATGCCAAGAGTATAAAGGCAAAAGTGCGCTTGACTGCGAGAGTGACGGCTCGAGCAGGTACGAAAGTAGGTCTTAGTGATCCGGTGGTCCCGTATGGAAGGGCCATCGCTCAACGGATAAAAGGTACTCCGGGGATAACAGGCTGATTCCTCCCAAGAGTTCATATCGACGGAGGAGTTTGGCACCTCGATGTCGGCTCATCACATCCTGGGGCTGAAGCAGGTCCCAAGGGTATGGCTGTTCGCCATTTAAAGTGGTACGCGAGCTGGGTTCAGAACGTCGTGAGACAGTTCGGTCCCTATCTGCCGTGGGCGTTAGAGATTTGAGAAGAGTTGCTCCTAGTACGAGAGGACCGGAGTGAACGAACCACTGGTGTTCCGGTTGTTTCGCCAGAAGCATTGCCGGGTAGCTACGTTCGGAAGGGATAACCGCTGAAAGCATCTAAGCGGGAAGCCTCCTTCAAGATTAGATCTCTCTAGTTTTAAACTAGTAAGGAACGTTGGAGACTACGACGTTGATAGGCTGGGTGTGGAAGTACAGCAATGTATGAAGCTTACCAGTACTAATGATCCGAGAGACTTAAGTCTATTTCTATGCTGAATTGTTAAATATCTTTATAAGATATATAACCCAAAACACAGTTTTGGCGATGATAGCTTGTAGGAACCACCTGATCCCATTCCGAACTCAGAAGTGAAACTACAATACGCCGATGATAGTCTGGCATTGCCCAGGTGAAAGTAGGTAGTCGCCATCTTATTCCATATCAAAGACTTATCGTGATAAGCAATTAAAAGCCTCGCCTTAAAAAGCGGGGCTTTTTCGTTTCTGGACTCTAATTTTGTGATATTATTTAAATAGTTGGTTAATTAATATCTATTTATATAATAATGAAAAATTTCAATGATGTGTCGCTGTATTATGAACAGTTAAATTCTCAAAAAGATCTTAAAAAAAAGCATCATCAAATCCAAACTTATTATCTTAAAGCTTGGTGTAATTCAAATGACAAGTTGTTCTATATTACAGAAACAGGGAAGATTGCACAAAATAATGCTAAAAGTTTAGGAATGGTAATAGATGGATACAAAGCTAATCCTATAAATCAAGAGGATTATAAATATATTTCGTCAATTATTAATAATATTCAACCTAATGATAATATGAGGAAGTTATGTGTTATTTTTGAGTTTGTTTATCATAGTAGGAATAATGAAAAGCTTAATTCAAATGCTATTGAGAATGAGTATTGTCAAATAGAGGAAGCTATGAATCCTTTAATAAAAATAGCAAAAGCTAACTTTATAGATTATGAAATAATTTTGAAATTTAAAGAATCAATTGTAAGATATGTCGTGCATCAGTTTTATAGAACCGATCATGCTAAGAAAGTTTTTTTAGATAAATGGTGTAAAAATGATATAGAAAAAGAGATATATCAAAGGCATTACTGGTTTCTTGGAATTTTATTAGGTGAAAATTATCTTACTAACATAAAGTCGTCTCATATAGTTATTATGAATAATAATACTGATGAAAATTTTATTACTTCTACAAATCCAGTTATGATAAGAAATGGCTATAATAGATTCTTTATGCCGTTATCTCCAAAACAAGCTATTACTATTATTTTTGATGATAGTTCTTATAATTCTCAAAAAGTTGATGAATTAAGCAAGGAAATAGTAGACTATTGTAATAAAGAAATTTATGAAAATTCTAAAAGCTATGGTGGATGTCTTGTTTCTAAGGAAGAGAACGATTTAAAGTTATTCCAAAATTTAGTCTAAAAATTAGCTTTCCAAGAATTTTTATTGATGAGTCTGTATTTTAATTTATATATTGGTTTTCATTAGAGTTATGGTGAACAACAACATTATTGTACATTACAAAGGATGGTTGCTGTTTTTTATTATCTTGTTTACTAATTTTATCAGCTTCTATCTGAAGATTACTGACTTGTTCCTGAAGAGATTTAATAATTGAATCTACTGATTTTTGGGAGTTAATATTTTGATTATTAGCTGCATATACGGAGCTACACAAGATTAAAGTTGTTAAGATGATTTTCAAAGCTTTGCTTAATCTAGTCATATCTATAATAGCATTTTTAATGTATTATGTAATATTACTCCTTTGAGATCTTAACGCAAGTATACAAGGTAAAGAAAGATTATTAGGCCAATATAGGTCAGTGGAAATGCAGCTCTTGAAAAGATATCTACATTTCTTGCTAGAGACTGTTTATTTGTTTTAACAAGCCAATATACTATCAGACTCTCTAATACTGTAGAAAATAGTATTGAGAATGATAGTAATAAGAACCCATCAGTAAATGTTAGATAATCAATATCAGGCATTTCTCCTTCAACTAAAAACTGATAGGCAATGACCGAGAGTATTCCAATAAATGAAATATTTAACCTATCTGATAGAGCCTTTGTATCCATCCAAAAGACGGCCCACATAGCTAGTACTAATAGAGATAAAGGAACTAAAACTTTTAGTAAAATATTTACAGGTTTTCTTTCTAGAGATATATTAAATGTAAGCATAGATATTTTACTTGGCTTACCATAGTATTGCTTAACAGGTGTACTACTTTCGAGATTAAAATTTCTAAGCTGCCATTCTGCGATATTAACATTAGGGTGATCTTTAATATAGTCTTTAACTGTGACTTTATAATCAGGATCTACTTTTAATTGTACTTCATTGGCATTGTAGCCGAATGGTATAATATAGGCACTTAACTTTTGTTTATCAAATGGGAATTTTCTTAGTTGCATAGGAGTTTCTAGTGCTAAAGTTCTTTGCTCTGTGTATACCACATCACCATTTGGATAGATTCTCAACTGTCTTGATTTTATTTGAGGACTTCCAATTTCATTTATTATCGATATCTGAGGTCGCCATCCTTCAAAAATTTCATCATATTGAAAATTTCCTTGATAGTTCTTATATTCTTGTCCATCTTTTTTAGGATCAAATGCTAGTCTTGAATCATGCCATTTAAACTTAAATATAGCATCAATCTGAATCTGTTCATTTACCTCATCTAGGTTTTGAATATCTGTAATAAATGCTGTCACATAAACAATAGTTGGTTTTTTAGGCGGTGTGCTACCATAACAGTAAGCATTAATAGAGGTTATTAGTAAAAAAAATAATATTAGAAACTTAGTTCGCTTTAGCATGTGGTTTTTTATCCTAAGTCTATGCATGATTTTATTATACTTAATTTATTCTTTTAGTTCTAATGTATAGGATTATTAGATCTAAGATATACAAGATGTATGTTATTTGAAGTAAAAGATGAAAACTAAATTTTAACTTATATTTTAGAAAACTATAAATTGGACAATATGCGTAATTGCTATGATAAATGGTTTCATAATATAGAATAATAAGTTTGAACCATTAAATGGAATAATTATTAAAGCAAGTAGAATAAAGAAACCATATCTTTGTATACTGTTGTATTTAAATGCTAATGATGGTGATAAAAAAGCTATTATAATCTTACTTCCATCTAATGGAGGGATAGGTATTAGATTTAAAATCATTAGTACTATGTTTATCATGATGCCATAAAAAGCCATACCCTGTACATAAGGATGTAAAGTTATATACTTTGCCACTACAGCCCATAATATTGCCATTATATAGTTCGCTAGAGGTCCTGCTAAAGCAACTAACGCCATATCTAGTCTAGGTTTCTTTAAGTTGCTATAGTTTACAGGTACAGGCTTTGCCCATCCAAATATAAACGGAAATCCCGCAGCTATAGATGATAATAGCATTATCCCTGGTAATAATAGAGTACCAATCGGATCTATATGTGAAACTGGGTTTAAAGTAACTCTACCAAGGTTATATGCGGTATTATCGCCACGTAATTTTGCTATAAGCCCATGAGCAGCCTCATGCATTGTTATAGCAAATATCAATGGAATACCTGCCATTAATATAGTTATTAAAATATGATTTATATCCATGCTCTTAAGATTAATTAAATATGCTGTACATGATTATATTAGTTATAGAAGCTAATATGAAGAACTAATCAATATTTATATTTAAGCAAGCTTTCTAAATTATACTTATATTAGTATTAAATTAATTAAAATTTGATAAAAATTATTAATAAATTAAATTAATATTGATTATAAGTGAAAAATATGGAAAAATAATTATAATTCCTTATTTTAAAATTAATTTTTAATTATAAGAGAATGAAGTGTTATTTCAATTAAATAATATAATTAGATAATGTGACTGATAATACATAGTATTCGATAATGAATAACTAGTTTTTTAAAAAAATATTAATTTTTAATTTAATATTTTGCTGTATAAAGCTTGTTGTTATGGATAATAAAGAATACATTTTTTGTTGGGGGGAGTCATATACTTTTTAATTATAAATTAAAGGAGGCTCAATTTTATGGCAAATCAATATTCAGGAAACTTTGAACAGATAGTTGAAGATAAATTTAAGTGTTCAGCACGAGAAATGCTATTAAAGTGTCAAAGAGAAGGACTAAGTTATCAAGATGCTGAAAAAGTTTTAGGCTTTAAGCATGTGACAATTAGAAAATGGGCAAAAAGATTTGATATTAAATTGCCACCTAGATTTAGATTAAATGAAGATAGTGCTGATCTTAATAGAGAAGTAGCTTATGTTAATGAGTGTAAGTCTGATAATCTTACAAAAACAAATATATTTAGTCGTTGTTGGATAAATGTGAATCTTTATTCTACTATAAAAGCTAAATCTTGATTAACACTTATATTTGAATTATTTTCTTCAAAGTTAAAAGACACTTTATCCCCAGGTGTAAGGATAATAACTGTAGATCCATAGTTGAACCAACCAATCGTGTCGCCTTTCTTAAATTTAATATTATAATCATTACTATTATAATCCCAAGTTTGGATATTCCTATAGTAACTAGGGGCAACTTTACCGTGCCATACAGTTTCAATACCAGCAACCAAAAGAGCACCGACAAAAATTACAGCTACTTCACCAATTTGTGTATCAAAATAGCAAACTAATCGTTCATTTTTAGCAAATAAGTTATCTATTTTACTTGTAGTTAATTTATTAACAGAGTACAGCTTACCTGGGATATAAACCATTTTTGTTAATTTACCATCTATAGGCATATGAACCCTATGATAATCTTTAGGTGATAAGTAAACTGTTGCAAACTTTGTAAATTCTGTCTTAGAGCTATTTGCTATTAATGATTCTAAGGTGAAAGACTTTCCTTTTGCTTGGATAAGAGTGCCATTTTCTATACTTCCAAACTCACTTAAAACACCATCTGCAGGAGATGTAAAAACAGTTGAGTCTGTATTTAGAGGCCTTACGCCATCTTTTAATTCTCTTGTAAAGAAGTCATTAAATGATGAGTAATTATCAAGATTAGTTTCTTTTGCTTCATCAATATTTATTTTAAACTTCTTTATAGCTAAATTAATTAAGTAGTTTTTCACAGCTTTATTTTTTGATTCTGCAAGCCTACTTACTAATCGCGATGTTAAACCATGTGGTAATAAATATTGTAAAAATATAAATAAATTATCTTTCATTAGGTACACTCGTGTTTATTACTAAAAGCTTTTTATATATTAGTATATCACTGTGTTATAATATTTAGCTAACTTAATCATTCAAATCATATGAATTTAAAATAATGAAAAATATATCAAAAATACTTGTAATATTAGGCTTTGCTTTTCTATTGCAAGACTGTTCAACAAATAGTGTTGATAATGATTTTTCATATGAAAATCTATCAGAAACTGTAAGTGGTGCACCATTTAGAAATAGAAAGTATGATTATGCAAGAGTCCAAGTTAAAGAAGAGCAGCCTTTAAAAATACCATCAGGTTTAAATGGTAATGCAATAAAACCAGCACTTAAGCTTCCAGAAGGAAATAATAATTATGCTAAATCACAGGTAAGTGAAGCGCAGAAGGAAATGTTGCCTGCAAATTATTCTGATAAGTTTGATATGGCTAAAATTATTGATGATCAGATTGCACAAGTTTCAATAAGCGTCCTTTATGATAATACAGGAGCATTAAAGCTAGTATTTAGAGAGCCTATAGCAATAACTCTAAACTTACTTGAAGAATATTTCAAAAAAAGGCCAAAAGATTATAAGCTGCTATCAGTAAAAGATGAGATATTAGCAGGTAATTTAATAAGAGTTAAAGATATTAAAAAGAATTTAATATTTGTGATTAAAGCTCGTAAAGTTGATGATCTGTCTAGTTTAGTGAAAGTCGATGCTGTGTTTACAGGCGATGGTAAAACGCTAGCTCCAGATCATATAAACCAGAGTGTTAGGTTATTAAGTGAGATACGTAAAGCCTTGAATAAGACTAAGCTTGAAAGTGATGCTAATATCAAAATAGTTAAGCAGACAGAAGCAGAGTTAGGTTCATTAAAAGCAGACACAAAAACTAGTGGACATGGTTTAGGTGGTATTTCAGAGTCGTTCAAAAAAGGAACTTTCTTTAGTTCATATGACAGAACTATGGATAAAGCAAACTCACAGCAGAAAAAACCTCAATCAGGTCAGGACTATACTCAATTAACAGCACCTTCAGGTAGTACTGTTTATGATAGTAATACACAACCTCAAGTATTAAATACATAGGTAATAAAATGTATGATATTTCAGTATTTATAGGGAGGTTTCAACCTTTCCATAAAGGACATTTGCATAATATTTTAGTTGCTCTTTCAAAGAGTAAAAAAATAGTTATAAATGTTGGTAGCTCTTTTAATGCTCCTAATATTAAAAATCCTTTCTCATTCGATCAAAGAAAATTTATGATTGAAGCGGATTTAGAAGTCTCAGGAATTGATTTGTCTAGAGTTATGATTGAACCTTTAGCAGATTTCTTTTATGCAGAACAAAAATGGGAAGAAGCTCTACGTAGAAATGTTTCTAAACATACCAAGAGTGGTCAAACAGTTGCTATTGTTGGACATATGAAAGATGACTCTAGCTATTACCTTGAAAGTTTTCCTGAATGGGGATTTATTGCCGTTGATAATTATAAAAACTATAATGCGACAGATTTTAGGCTAGAATTCTATAAAGGTCTTATTCAGTCTGATTACATGTGTAGCGAAAATCCTAATGTAGCTACATACAAGTTTCTTAATGATTTTATGAAAACACAAAAATATTATGATTTAGTACTAGAAAATAATTATGTCATAGAATATAAGAAATCATGGAGGTCCGCACCATATAAACCAATTCTAGTAACTGTAGATGCTTTAGTAATAGTAAATGATCATATACTATTAGTACAGCGAAATGGTTTTCCAGGTAAAAATCTCTGGGCATTACCAGGAGGTTTCTTAGAGTATACAGAAACGGTATCACAAGCAATTGTTAGAGAGTTGTTTGAAGAAACAAATATTGACCTAACAGTTGAGCAATTAGCAATAGCAAAAAGATGCGAGAAGGTTTTTGATTACCCATCTCGATCAGTTCGGGGTAGAACAATTAGCCATGTAGGATTATTTGTACTTGAGGAATGGTCCGAATTACCTGATATTAAAGCAGCAGATGATGCAAAAAATGCTAAATGGATTCCTATAAGGTCAATTCTTAATGAGATGTGTGATAGAATGCTAGAAGATCACTATCAAATTATCACGGTTTTACTAGAAAACTATTATAAAAATAAATAGTAGGGAGATTTTTATATTATGAGTTTATCAGTTGTAATTTTAGCGGCAGGTAAAGGTTCTAGAATGAACTCAAACAAACCGAAAGTTTTACAAACACTTGCAGGTAAGCCACTTATAACACATGTGGTTGAATCTGTTGAAAAATTAAATCCAGATAATATTGTTGTTGTAACAGGGCATTTAAAAGAACAGGTTGAGAGTGTCTTAGATGGCAGAAATATAACATTTGTATATCAAGAAGAGCAATTAGGAACTGGCCATGCCGTACTACAAACACTGCCACATTTGAAAAGTCAGAAAGTCTTGATTTTATATGGAGATGTTCCTTTAATATCAGCAGAGGTTCTAGATAATCTTGTTTCAACAACTCATGATTATGATTTAGGTGTTTTAACTGCTTTTGTTGAAAATCCTAAAGGTCTAGGAAGAATTGTAAGAGATAGGTTTGGTGCTGTATCTGAGATTGTAGAAGAGAAAGATGCAAATGATGTACAGCGTCAAATAAAAGAGATAAATACAGGTATTTATTGTGCGCATAAAAATCTCCTAGAAAAATGGTTACCTAATTTGCAAGCAAATAATGCTCAAAAAGAATATTATTTAACAGATATTGTTACATTCGCTAAGAATGATCGTTTATCTATAAATGTAACTCATCCTATTCATGAATTTGAAATATTAGGTGTTAATGATAGGCAACAACTTGCAGATCTTGAAAGAACTTGGCAAAGAACTATAGCTGATAGAATTATGGCTAAGGGTGTTAGTATTGCGGATCCGAATAGATTTGATGTAAGAGGTCATTTAGATGTTGGTAAAGACTGTTGGCTTGATGTTAATGTTATTATTAAAGGTAATGTAAAACTTGGCGATAATGTTATTATCGGCGCAAATTGTATCTTAAAGAATTGTACTATTGAAGATAATGTGAAAATTAAAGCAAATAGCATGGTTGATGGTTCTATTATAAGAAAAGGAGCTATTGTTGGTCCATTTGCGAGAGTTAGACCAGAATGTGATATAAAAGAAGGTGCTGTTATCGGTAACTTTGTTGAGACAAAGAAAACGGTTCTTGGTAAAGGCTCAAAAGCATCACATTTAACTTATCTTGGTGATAGTGAAATAGGCTCAAATTGTAATATAGGCGCTGGAGTTATTACTTGTAATTACGATGGAGTAAATAAACATAAAACTATTATTGAAGACTATGCATTTATTGGTTCGGACTCTCAATTAGTGGCTCCCGTGAGTATAGGTCAAGGTGCTACTGTTGGAGCAGGATCAACAATCGCAAAAGATGTACCTGCGGATAATTTAGCAATATCACGAGCTAGACAACGTCATATTGATAGCTGGGAAAGACCTGTAAAGAAAACTGATAAATAATATAGTTAATAGGATTTTATTATGTGTGGAATAGTTGGCGCAAATTCGACAAGAAATGTTACAAACATTTTAATAGAAGGCTTAAAAAAGCTTGAGTATAGAGGCTATGATTCAGCGGGCTTAGCTGTAATTGATAGTCAAAAAAATATAGATATATGTAAAGAAGTTGGTAAGGTTGTAGAGCTTGAGAAATCAGTACACTCTTTAGCAGATTTCAAAGGAAACATAGGTATAGCACATACAAGATGGGCAACTCATGGTAAACCGTCAAAAGAGAACTCTCACCCTCATGCATCAGAGAACTTTTGTATAGTACATAATGGTGTTATAGAAAACTTTTCTGAACTTAAAAAATCATTAATAGCAGATGGCTATGGGTTTAAGTCAGATACTGATACAGAGGTTGTTGCTCACTTATTAGATAGAGAGTGGAGTGCCCAAGAATCTATAATAGGAAATATTAAGCGTATTATAGCTTTACTAAAAGGCGCTTATGCTTTAGCAATCATATCACAAAACTTTCCTGATAAGATTATAGCAGTACGTTCTGGATCACCTTTAGTAATAGGTGTTGGAATTGATGAGAATTTTGTATCATCAGATGCTTTATCTTTATTACCTGTAACAAATAAATTCTCTTATCTTGATGAAGGTGATATAGCGATAGTTTCTAAGGATGATGTCGATGTCTTTGATGCTCAAGGGGCTCCGAAAAATCTTGAAGTTGAAGAGTATAACTATTCATCATCGAGTGCATCAAAAGATGGTTATAAGCACTATATGCTTAAAGAGATATACGAGCAACCTGAGGCTATTTCAAATACGATTTTAGCATCATTAAAAGATGATAATGAAATCACATTAGAAAACTTTGATAATAGAGCAAAAGAGTTATTTGAGAAAACTAAGCATATTTGTATAGTTGCATGTGGTACAAGTTATAATGCTGGTATGACAGCTAAATACTGGATAGAAAAGTATGCAAAGATACCTTGTAGTGTTGAGATTGCAAGTGAGCTTAGATATCGAGATAACGTTGTTGTAGATGGTTCATTATTTGTCAGTATATCTCAGTCAGGTGAGACAGCGGATACTTTAGAATCACTTAGAAAAAGTAAAAAGCAAGGCTATGCTGGAAGCATGTGTATATGCAATGTACCAAATAGCTCACTAGTAAGAGAGTCTGATATTGCATTTATGACAAAAGCAGGTGTTGAGATAGGTGTCGCATCTACCAAAGCATTTACTACTCAGTTAATAGCATTAGCGATCTTTACATTAGCTATGGCTAAGCTTAGAAATAGTCTAACAGATATAGAGATTGCAAAATACACACAAGAGCTGAAAAATACTCGAGCTTTAGTGATGGGAGCTTTAAAACTTGACCCTGAAATAGATGAAATAAGCGAGTACTTCTCAGATAAAGAGCATACGATTTTCCTTGGAAGAGGCTTATATTTTCCTATAGCTGTAGAAGGGGCTTTAAAGCTTAAAGAGATCTCTTATATTCACGCAGAAGCCTATCCATCTGGGGAGCTAAAGCATGGCCCATTAGCTTTAGTTGATAAAAATATGCCAATAGTGGCAGTAGTACCTAATGATGATTTATTAGATAAAACTCTTTCAAATCTTCAAGAGGTTCATGCAAGAGGTGGTAAATTAATACTTTTTGTTGATAAAGCAATTAAGGATAGAGTTAATTTTGATAATAGTATTGTACTGGAGTTAGATGGTGGTCATGACTTTAGTGCGCCAATAGTATTTACAATACCTCTTCAGCTTCTTTCATATCATGTTGCAATAATTAAAGGTACAGATGTTGATCAACCTAGAAATTTAGCTAAATCTGTAACTGTTGAATAGCCTTTTACTATCTATTAAATATTTTAAAATTTAATTCTTTGAAAAATCCTTTGCTAAAGCTTACAAAAGTCTTTAGTAGTTTATTATTTAATAATAAAATATATAAAAAAGTATCTGATTATATGGACTTTAGTAAATTATTATCTTATGAAAATATTTGTCTTCGAGTAATGCAAAATGATGACTTTGATAAGTTATTTAAAGTAGCCAGTGATCCTAAAATTTGGTACCAGCATGATGATAGGTTAAGATATAAAAGGGAAGTATTTAAGAAGTTTTTTGATAGTGGAATAAATAATCCTCAAAATTGTTATTTGATCTACTATAAAGATGAGTTAGTCGGTTCTACAAGATATTATGAGTATGATTCTGTTACATTATCAATAAAGATAGGTTATACGTTTTATGCGAAAAAATATTGGGGAACTGAACTAAATAAGAATGTTAAAAAGTTAATGCTTAGCTATGCATTTAACTTTGTTGAAACTGTATTTTTTGATGTTTGGGTTGAGAATTTCCGTTCACAGAAAGCGGTTGAAAAATTAGGAGCTAGTCTTTATAAAAAAGATAGTTTACGTGAGAGATTGATTTTTAAGTTAACAAAAGAAGACTGTTTATTAGATTTTTGTCAAATCACCTAATTTATAGGATAAAAGATACAAAGTAACAGACATCTATTTTAAAAGATTATTTTTAATGTAAACTTTTAATAATGCTATTATTAAAATAATTACTTATGCAACGTGATTTACAAAGTTGGCTATATGAATACTCATTGAGTCACAAAAATCCTATAAATCAAAAGATTCATACTATTTGCGTTCCAGCAATTACTTTTTCAATTATTGGGATATTATATTCGATCAGTTTTTGGTTAGCTTTGATTTTGATAGTCTTAGCATTATGTTTTTATTTCTCATTATCTTTTAGATATGCTTGGATTATGTTAGTGGCAAGCTTAATTATGCTTGGCGTAGCAACTATTATTCCAGATATTTTATTGATTTCGCTACTTATATTTATAATTGGTTGGGCTTTACAATTCTATGGTCATCATTTAGAAGGTAAAAAACCGTCTTTCTTAAAAGATATCCAATTTTTACTAATAGGTCCTCTATGGGTTATACAGAAGTTTGATAAGTAAGGCCTGTATAAAACACTAAAAAAGCATTCAGCCTAATATGAATTATTTAATATTTTGAAATATAAATGAATGTTTAAGTAAAGAATTGAGTAAAAGATAAATTAAGCGAAAGCTCTTCTTTGAGCAATTCTAGCTCTTTTTACAGCTGCTCTCTTAGCAATTTTTCTTTTTTCAGTTGGCTTAACATAATGCTGTCTATCTCTAAGCTCTTGCTTGATTCCAGCTTTTTCGCAAGCACGTTTGAAGTTTCTTAAACTAATATCAAAAGGTTTACGTTCGTCTACTCTAATACTTGGCATTATAGTACCTCGATATTTATAGCTTCAGGGCCTTTTCTACCTTCTTGAGTTTCAAAAGTAACTTGTTGGCCTTCTAGGATTGTTTCGCCATTTAGTTTTGATATATGTACAAATACATCTTTACCACCATTTTCAGGAGTTATAAAACCAAATCCTTTTTGGTCATTGAAAAATTTTACTGTACCTTGTGATTTATTATCCATTTCTATTCTCTTTAATTTTTATTTGGTTATTTCTATATAGCCACTTAAGGCTATTAATTTATGTATGGACTATATGAAATGACAATTTATGAGATTAAGCAAAAACTGAAATTAATATAATGAAAATTAAACTTTTGAAAATTTTCTATCCTTACACTCCTAGTGTAGTACAAAAATATTATAAAAGATATAGCTAGATATAAAATAATAATACTTAAACTACAACAGTTATACTTAATCTAGCTTTTCCCTTTTAGATTTAAGCAGTTTACTAGCGCTTTGCCATTGCTTAACTCGTGGTTTTAGGTTTTGTATTTTCTTTTCAAACTCTAACTCAAGATCGATATTGTATAGATTTGCAATTTCAAAGACACAAACTAGTACATCAGTTAGTTCTAATTTGATCTTTTCATTATTAGAAGTTTCTTCATAGATTTCTTTTTGCATAATTTCATTAGCTAGTTCACCAACCTCCTCAGTCAGAGCAATAAAACTAGCTAATCTTGGATGAGAAATATTTTTAAAAAGCTTATCTATAGTGTGTTGAGCTTCTTTAATTTGCATGAGATTTTAAGAATTGATTTTTATACTAATGTTTATTCTACAACACTTATGTCCACAGAAGGGCGTAAAGTTGAACAAACTGCTAAAGCTTCATGAACTGGATGGTTAGCAAATTTCCCAAAAGGAGCGTCTGCACCTGCTTTAGTATTAATACATGGGATAGTTTGCTGCATTAAGTTGTAGTCAAATCTAGGCGCCCATTTACGTGAACCAAGTCTAGCAGTAGTTGAACAGTTATCAACCATATGAGCAACACCTTTGAAGTGCATGTATGGGTTTAGTGAATCTACAGCTTCAATAATAGACTCATTAACAATTTCAGAGTAAGCATGACCTTTTTGAACTAAAACATCAGTTTGAGCCATCATACAAGCGATATATACGCCAGCTGTAATCGGATCAATAGGAGTTTTATGCTGATCACGTTCAGCTCTTACCTTCTCACCAACTTTCCAAAGCTCGGTTTTATCGATTTTACCCATTGGTAGGCGATCATGACGTGCACCAGCCAATACAACTGAACGGATTTCATTACCACTTTCAACATCCTCGTAACACTCAATTAAGATGTCAAATAAAGGAGTATAAGCAGCATTATAAGCATTTTCGAATTTTTGCTTATCTTCAGCGGTTTCTAAGCTTTCATATACTTTTCTCAAACCTTGAGTTGAGATGATCTTAGATATTGGTCCTGTGATTGCTTCAGCAGTGCGACGGAAAGCCTCTTCTTTGTCCATACCATTGTCAGTGAAGTAACGATAAAGTACTTCGATGATACCGTGCACACCACCAAGTAAGACACCTCTTTCACCAAAAATATCTGAACGATACTCCATTTCCATAGTTGTTGGGAATACAAATGGAGCACCACAAGCGATAGCCCAAGCTAGAGCCTGCTCAGTCGCTTTACCATTAACATCTTGATAAACACCAATACTACTATTAATACCAGCGCCATTTACTGTTTTGCCTTGCTCATATAAGCGACGAACAGAAGGTCCCATACCTTTAGGACACATTGCGATGATATTTATGTCATCTCTGATTTTATAATTGATACCTTCAGCAAAGCCAATCAAGAAACCATGCGAGAAGCCTAAAGTTGCTCCAGGTTTTACAGCTTCAAAAATTTTATCATAAAGTTTAGCTTGAGCAGCATCAGATATTAATATAATAGCCATATCTGATTCTTTAATAACATCAAACATCTCACCTAAAGTACCATTTTCTTTAGTAAAACCAACCGCTTCTGCTTCTTTTTCTGAGCTTGAACCTGCACGTAAACCAACTTTAACTTTAATATCAGTTCCTTCTAAAGAGTCGCGTAAGTTTTGTGCTTGCGCTGGACCTTGAGATCCCCAGCCAATTACACCAATTTGTTTGATTCCTTCAAATGCCTGAGGTAATTTTTCAAATAAATGACGACCACCTGCAACAATAGTCTCATTGTGACCGCCTAAGTTGTATTCCTTAACTTCAAAAATGTTACTTTGAATTTTCATAATATTCTCCAGTATTTAGCTCTTTTATCGTAAATCTAATTATAAATCTACAGAAAGTATGTCTTGAAATAAAGTGAAAAATTTGCAATTATTTGTTGCATAAAGTGCAATAAAAAGTACATATGATTGATAAAAAAGAACTAAATGCCTTTAGAGTATTGGCTGAAACCTTACATTTTGGTAGAGCAAGTGAAAAATGCTTTCTGACACCATCAGCTTTAACTCGTCTTATTCAACGTATTGAACAAGAGATGGAGGTAATACTTTTTGAACGAGATAATAGGAATATTCGCCTAACTGATGCAGGTAGAATTTACTATCAGTTTGCTAAAGAAATGCTACAAAAATATGAGGACTTGAATTGTATCTTACACCCTAAAGAAGGACAGATAGTCGGTGATATCAGAATATCTTGTACAGTAACAGCATCATATGTAGTATTACCTGAGATTATTAAGAAACTACATATAAGCTATCCAGGTATCAAAATACAGCTAACTACTGGATCAATAAAAAATTGTACTAGTCAGCTTGAAGAAGATACTACAGATGTAATTATAGCAATTCTTTCAAAAGATATTCCTGATAACTTTCGCGTTAATGAAGTTTTAACCACTAGGATGGTTATGATCGCTCCAGCTATAAAAAATATCAAAAATTTGAGACAAGCTATTAAAAAGATACCATTTATAAGACCTGCTCACTATATCGGAGGTAGTAATTTAGATGAATGGTTTGATAAGCAAAATTTAAAACCAGAAATATATGGTGATGTTGATGGTAATGAGGCTATTCTATCATTAGTCGCTTCAGGGATAGGTACTTCAATTTTACCAGAGGTAATACTTAAGCATAGTCACTTGTCTAAATCTGTAAATATAATAGAAACAAGTGGTTTACCAGAAATATCTGTAGGAGTAGTAATGCGAAAAGAAGCATTAATCTCGCCTGTTAAAAAAATATTTTGGGAACTTGTTGAAAAAATGAATATTATCCAAGCTTAAAATCTAAGACTCTTGACAGGTTAAATAATTTTCAAACATACTTTTTTAGCATCTATATATTCATAATACGATAGTTTATAATAACGAATTAGGTTTTTGACAAGTTTAGTACTGAAATATGAGTGAAATAATTATAAAAACACCTGAAGAGATTGAGAAAATGCGTGTTGCTGGCAAGCTAGCAGCAGAAGTTTTAGAGATGATTACTCCATATGTGAAAGAAGGTATCACAACTGGAGAGCTAGATAAAATATGTCATGACTACATTGTCAATGAGCAAGATGCATATCCAGCACCTCTTAACTATCATGGTTTCCCTAAATCGATATGCACATCAATAAATCATGTTGTTTGTCATGGAATTCCTGCTGATAAAAAGCTAAAAAAAGGTGATATTCTAAACATTGATGTAACTGTTAAAAAAGATGGTTATCACGGTGATACAAGTAAGATGTTTATGATCGGTGAGCCGTCAGTAATGGCTAAAAAGCTAGTTGAAGTTACACATGAGTGCTTATGGAAAGGTATAGAGGTAGTAAAACCAGGTAACCATTTTGGTGATATTGGTGCAGTTATCGAGAAGCATGCCAAGAAATTTGGCTATTCAATAGTTGATGCTTTTTGTGGGCATGGTATAGGAGCAAGTTTTCATGAGCCTCCTCATGTTATGCATCATGGTCAAGCTGGTACTGGTGAGATGATCAAAGAAGGTATGATTTTTACTATTGAGCCGATGATAAATATTGGTAAAAGAGCAGTTTCAGTTTTAAAAGATGGTTGGACAGCAGTGACTAAAGATAGATCTCTTTCTGCTCAGTGGGAGCATACTATTTTAGTGACGAAAGATGGTTGTGAAGTTTTAACTTTAAGAGAAGAAGAAAAAGTATAAGATGTCGCAAAAGGTAACTCAAAAGCTTGTAAATCAAAAGTGTGAATTATTAAAGTCACAGAATGAAGATATTACTGTTAATAAGGTAAGAAAACTTATCGGTGGTAATATCTCAATTATTGATTTGGTAGAGAAAGTTACTTTATATAAACAAGACAAGAAAAAGGCTCTTATCGAAGCTCAAATAGAAGAAGAGCCTATACAAAATAAACCTTGTGATGAGTTATTAGTAATAATACAAAAGACATTAAAAGAGCACTCCGTTGAAGAAAATCAGATAGCTACTAGCTTACGTAATAATTTGAAAAAATATATTGATCAGCAAATAGCTGAAAAAACTAAAAAGCTCAAGCAAAAGCAAGTTGAAATATCTAACAAGAATGATAGTTTAGAAATATCAAATCTAACTTTAAATAGACGCTATAATGAACTTCTTGAAAAATATAATGAGTTAAAAGAAGAGTCATATAGTTTAAAACAAAACTATAACTCAAAATCTATGCGTTTTATTGAGAAAGAAGCTGTTGAAAAGACTCTTCTAGCATGGGAGGATTTTAAGGATATAAAAGAGCAGATTTCAAGTTTAGGAGCTTATGCAAAGGTAGCTGTATATGACAAAAGAGGATTTATCGCCATAAAATTCCCAGCGACAGATTTTTTAACTCAAGAGTGTCGTTCGGGCGTTAGTAGGTATCTAAAGGCTAAAACAACTTTTGATTATACCATTCAAGCTTGGATTCTTTCTGGGTTTACAGATATTATAAAAACATTAGATTTTCTCAAGAGAAATAAATTTGTTTTTTCAAAAGAGCTAGAAACGATAGCATATCACCGTAAGAAATCTTTAGATTAAGTTAGTTATAGCAAACTAGTATAGAAGCTATAGTTGATATATAATTTAGGGATAGATTATTAATATTTTTCATAGTAAATGGATTTATTCTCAAGTTTAGAAAACCAGCAGTCTGTAGGAGAGTTTTCAGAACAGGCATATCTAAACTATTCAATGTATGTAATATTAGATAGAGCATTACCTCATATATCTGATGGATTAAAGCCTGTACAAAGGCGTATTATTTACGCAATGAGTGAAATTGGTTTAAGCCATCTTTCGAAATATAAAAAATCTGCACGTACAGTAGGTGATGTATTAGGTAAATATCATCCTCATGGTGATAGTGCTTGTTATGAAGCAATGGTTTTGATGGCACAAGACTTCTCTTATCGTTATCCTTTTATCGATGGTCAGGGTAACTGGGGATCTATTGATGACCCAAAATCATTCGCAGCAATGCGTTATACTGAGTCACGCTTATCTAAATATGCAGTTTTGCTATTAGATGAACTCAAAAAAGGTACTGTTGATTGGGTTAAAAACTTTGATGGTACTATGGATGAGCCTAAACTTTTACCTGCTCAGGTGCCAAATATTTTACTAAATGGTGCTATGGGTATTGCAGTAGGGATGTCGACATATATTCCTCCACATAATATTACAGAGATTATTAATGCTTGCTTGCACTTGCTATCAAATCCTAAGTCTTCAATAGAGGATGTCTTAGAGATTGTTGAAGCTCCTGACTATCCAGGTGGCGCAAATATAATTAGTACTAGAGAAGAAATAGCAGAGGTATATAAATCTGGTACAGGGTCAATCAGACAGCAAGCAGTATATGACTATGATAATCATAGTAATGTTGTGATTACAAAGTTACCTCACCAAGTTTCAAGTGCTTCTGTTATGGAGCAAATAGCAAATCAGCTTAAGCAACAAAAAATTACTTGGATTAAAAATATTCAAGATGAATCTGATGATAAAGAACCAGTTAAGATAGTTTTATACTCAGGAACTACAAAGAAAAATATCAAGAAAATAATGGGTCATTTACTGGCGACGACTGATCTTGAGAAAAGTTTCCGTGTCAATATGAATATGATCGGTTTAGACTATAAACCTAAGGTTAAAAATTTATTAGATATCCTAAATGAATGGCTTGAATATCGCAGACAAACTTTACGTAGGAGGTTACAAACTAGTCTAGATAAAGTATTAGCAAGGTTACATATTTTGGAAGGCTTACTCATAGCATTTTTAAATATAGATGAAGTTATCGATATTATTAGAAACTATGATGATCCAAGTATTGAACTACAAAATAGATTTTCTCTTTCAGAAATTCAAGCGGAAGCCATTTTAAATATTAGGTTGCGTAAGTTAGCAAAAATTGAAGAAATTGAAATTAGGAAAGAGCAGAAAGAGCTAGCTAAAGAAAAAGAACTTTTAGAGGGGTATTTAAATAGCGAAGTTAAGTTTAGAAACTTAATGAAGAAAGAGTTTAAACAAATATTAGAAGACTTTGGTGATCAAAGACGCTCTAAACTTATACACGCAGAAAAAGCTCAAGCATTAGAGGAAAAAGATCTAATACCTAGTGAAAAGGTTACGGTGATTTTATCAAAAGCTGGTTGGGTCAGATGTGCTAAAGGCGATAATATTGACCCTAAAGGTTTAAATTATAAGCCTGAGGATAAGCCTTTTCTTGCTGTTTCAGGTAATAGTAATATAAAAGTAGTATTTTTCACAAAGCTCGGTAAAGCTTATTCAATGTATATTGATAAGTTTCCTTCAGCTAGAGGCTATGGTGAACATATAACTACATATATTCCATTAGATAAGAAAGATGAAATTATTAATATGGAATTTGTCAATACAGCTTCGCATTTCTTGGTCGCTAGTGTTAGTGGTAAAGGCTTTGTCATTGCTGCAGAGGATCTTATCGCAAATAAAGTTACTGGTAAAAATATCTTTGATGGCGATGATGTATTTAAATTTATACCGTTTGCTGAAGATTTAAAAATGCTAGGTGTAAGCTCTAATGGTAGAACAGTAATACGAGACTTCGCTAATTTTGCTATACTTAAGAAAGGTAAAGGTAAATCGATTATTAGACTTGATAAAAAAGATAAGCTTAAGTTTGTGGAGTTATTAAATTCGGAGCAAGAAGTTATTTTAAATGCAGGCAAAAGATTTATTCGTATAGATAGTAAAAATATAGAAACATATCTAACTGATAAGCCTTCTGGTGGAGGTGTACTTTTACCACAAGGGTTTAGAAAAGTAACAAAAATAGAGATAGAAGGTTAAAAGAATGAAGAAAATAGCAATTTTAGGTGCTATGGAGATAGAGATCCAACCAATATTAGAGAAGCTAGGTAGTTATGAAACAGTAGAATATGCAAATAATAAATACTATTTGGCGACATATAAAGATAAAGAGCTTATTATTGCTTATAGTAAGATTGGTAAAGTATTCTCAACTTTGACAGCAACGATAATGATAGAACATTTTGGCGCAGAGGCTTTATTGTTTACAGGTGTTGCAGGTGGTCTACAACAGTTAAAAGTAGGTGATATGATTGCTGCAACAGCAACTGTACAGCATGATGTGGATCTTACACCATTTGGTTATCCGCATGGTAAGATTCCTATGTCAGAAGTACAAATCAAAACTTCGGATATTATTCTTAGACATGCAAAAGATGTTGCGAAAGAACTAGATCTTGATCTACACACTGGAGTTATAGCAACAGGAGATCAGTTTATTAGCTCAGCAGAGAAGAAAGATTTTGTTGTTAATGAGTTTGATGCAAAAGCTATAGAAATGGAAGGTGGTAGTGTTAACCTTGTATGTAATGAGATGAAAGTCCCAAGCTTAATTTTAAGAAGTATCTCGGATACAGCAGATGGTGATGCTCCAGAAAATTTTGAAGAGTTTGCTAAAGCTGCTGCAAAAAAATCAGCAAACTTTGTTATAAATATAGTTGAGAGGATATAGAAAGGGGATTAGTTTGTGGTTTAGATGTCTTGTTATATGTAGTATTAGTTTTTTATCGGTTTTGTCATATGGTTTGACAGATAAGCAAATTAATAATCTAAAGCAGCAACTAAAGCAAATTCAACAAAAACAAAACTCCAATAACTCTCAGATTAGATCTAACCTAAAAAATATCAGTTTAGATAGTTACTTTAAATATAAAAGTATTTCTCAAAATCCAGAAGCATTTACACAAGAGCAGATCTCAAATTATATTAACACTCATCAAAGTGAGTATTGGGCATCTGCTTTGTGTGATGATTTAGCTATACATTATGCCAAAAATAAAAATTGGCAGATGTTTAAAAAGTTTTATGATGGCAATTTAGAAACTGATGGTAAGTGTTGGATAGCTCAAGATAGTAAAAATGAAAAATTTAGACAAAATGCTATTTTAGATTTTACTAGATTCCACCAAGATGAGACTCCGTCGGCTTTAGAATGTACAGATATTCAAACATATTGGAAGGGATATGCAAATAAAGGTAAAGATTGTGTTATAGATAAAGCTTATGTCTTGGCGTTTAATGATAGCTTTGATAGTGCGCTAACCTTACTTAATAAGCATGTCAAACAGCAATCATATACTAAGTATATAAATGCATGGAAAGAAGTTACAAATAACCCACAAGATTTGGATGAGTTTATTGCTAAATATCATGATTATCCTAAGTTTGCTGAAGTATTGGTAGAAGTATCAAATGATTTAACAAAAAGTAATCCTCAGAAGTATGCAAGAATATGGCAAGGATTAAAAAATACAAAATACTTAGATACTAAGCTGTATAGCCAGGCTACCTTGCCTATAGCTGTTAGCTTAGCTAAAAATCATGATAAAAGTTCAGAGCAATGGTTTTCAAAGGTTGATATTCATTACTATAGTGATAATGCTTGGCAATGGTTATTAAGAGCAGATCTATATAATTTAGATTTTAAAAATTATATTAAAACATATAAAAAGCTGCCAAAGCACTTACAAAAAGAGAATGTATGGAGATATTGGTTAGCTTATAGTTATGCTAGAGTTGGTGATAAATCAAGAGCTAATACCATTTTCCAAAAGCTTGCTGATAAGAAAGGTTTTGATTACTATGTGCTACTAGCTACAGATGCATTAGGACAACCATATAATCTTGGCTCTAAAAAAACAACGACAATATCTAAGTCGAAACATTCTGAGCTATTAAAAGATCATAATATTTATCAAGCAATAGCTTTATATAATTCTAAGCAATACCAAGACTCTACTAGGCTATGGCGCTGGATTATAAGACAGAAGTTCAATAGTGAAGATAAATTTCAAGTTTATGATTTAGCAGAGTTAGCGGCATATAATAAAATGCACTATCAAGCTATTTTTGCAATGGGAATGTTAGGCCTAAATAATCACTTAGAACTTCTATACCCTAGTCCTTTTATAGATCTTGTGAGTGAGCAGTCAGAAAAATATAATTTAGAAGAGTCACTAATATTTGCTATTATGCGTAGAGAGTCTTTGTTCTATCGTAAAGCTAAGTCATCAGTAGGAGCAAAGGGGTTGATGCAGATTACAAACTCGACTGGTGATTTTATTTCTAAAAGATATAAGCTAACTCAGTTTGATAAGCAACAAATATATAATTCTGCTATTAATATAAGAGTAGGAACCGCTAATTTAAATTTTCTGGCAGGCCTATTTAAGCATAATTTAGTTCTAATGATTGCAGCTTATAATGCAGGTCCAGGAAATGTCGCAAAATGGTTAACAAATAAAGAAATTCCGGCAACAATCTGGATAGAGAATATACCATTTGCTGAGACTAGAAACTATGTTAGGCATGTTTTGGTTAATATAGTAGTTTATAATGACCTAGAATTGAAAAATAATCATAAAAGATTAAGTGATTTTTTGCAGTCAAAACTTTCTAATAAGTCTAGTTTCAAGAAGTAGTTTAGTAATATTCTACTTTATAATTATCTTTTTTTCTTCTATCTAAGCCATATATAATCAGTGATCTTATTATCTCTATGATACAAACTATCAGTAGTATGGGATCGAGTAAATAGTTCCAGATATTATTTTGTAATATATGAGTGAGAAACATCGCAGATGATATAATAATTATTATATTAAATAATATAAATTTTTTAGATATAGATAATAATACTAATCCATATAGAAAGATAAAAGGACTAACTATATATGGATTAAAGCCAAGGTCATAAAGCTTATATGAAGATATAAAAAATAAGCTAGAAAAAATAATTAAGATTACTGAAAATGCTAGGCTAGTGTATGGAAAAGCAATAGTTTTATTACTAATAAATATAGAGGTAATAAGAACTATCAGAAATAGTGATGTTGAAAAGCTAAAATAGTTTGTAAATCCGACAGCGAAGTAATAAATTGTTTCATTATGAGTTATGCTTACAAAATTTAGAGATAGTAGAATAACAACTATTATTAAGAGAATTTTCTTTTGTAAAAAGCTAAATAGTCTAAGAAAAAAGTATATCATAAAAAGATTTGCTACTAGAAGGTTATAGTAATTAAGCATTAGTTTTCTCTCCTTTAATCTCTACAACTCTTATAGTTTCTTTTAACTTATCTGAAAATGATAAAATTATACTATTTTTGTAGTTTGTGAATGAAGGATAGGTAAGTTCATTCGCGGCTGTATCTGGGAAATTATATATTACGATGTTGCCATAGAACTCAAAAGCAGGGCAGAAAAAATCTTTATTCAATTTATTTTTAAAAGTATAGATATTTTGCCATAATTGAGAGTTATCCGGCCTATAGGCTAAACTAAGACTTGATTTGTCATCGTCAGAGTTATTATAAGCCAGAAGTATACCGTTTTTAGTTTTTATTGCTGCAATTCCAGAATTTGGGTTACTTAGGTCTGTTGGTTTTGCAGTAGTCCAATTTTGGCCACTATTATATGTTTGGTTTGTATAGATTTTCTTCATGGGACTATACATTTGTCTATAGAAGGCTAAGGCACGTGTCTTTGATAGAGGTACTACAGTTGGTTGTAAGTTTACGCCATTATTCGTCATTTCAGATATATTTACAAGCTCCCCTTTATTATTGAAAACAAACCATCTTCCATTAAGATCGTTAAACTCTTTGTATGCGGGAATTGCAAAATAGCCATTATCTAGTTTAATTGCCGAGCCTCTAGTAAGTGTACTAAAGTTTGCAATAGGGGATGATATTATTGTTTTAGGTTTACTCCATGTTTTACCTAGATCTGTGGAATATATAATATTTAAAGAAGATGTCGACCAGCCTCCAGTAGATGAGGTAAATATTAACCATATTCTCTTCCCATGAGCGTATATGATAGGGTTTCCTAAGTGATGAATGTGTTTTTTAAGTAGATGCTCAAATTTCTGTGGACTCATAATAGATCGTGTTTTAGAAAATTTCCAATGACCATCTGTTTTTGTAGCTGTTGCGAGCATTATATTTGTGTTAGGTGCAGTTTCCTTATCACCACTATACCAAGTCACAAATAGAGTATTTCCTGATGTTGTTACTGATGATGCGTGGTTATATTCAAAATAGCTTAGATTCGCAATAGTTTTTACATTTATGTTTTTTGATATTTTATAATTTGTTGGGGCAGAGATATAAAAGTAATAATTATTTTGATTTTTGAAATTATAAAAGGTAATAGATAAGATTAAATATAAAGTAGCGAATGGAATAATTAGTAGTAGTTTATTCTTCATATTTATCGATTAATTAAATACCTATTTTATTACTTTAGTTATTGAGAATGTCCAAAACCAAAATATAAGAGCATATACTCCCCACCACTCAACTATATTATGATTAACAGTAGTTTGGTTCATAAATATTGACCATATTGTAAATGCAGCTGTAACTAAAATAGCTATTCGACGTAATATTAATGGAACTCTATTGAGCTTATCCGAGTATTTGTATTCAATTATACTATACCAAACCTGACAGACACTCATTAGAACAAAGAAAACAGCTACACCTTTCAAATGAACTTGCATAGATGTGTTTTGCCCATCAATTACTGATGTACCAATAATTAAGCCTAAACATCCAACAGATGCTAAAAAAAGCATTATTTTACCTTGTTTGATAACCGAGTTACTATGATTACTTATTGTCACAAGTAGATTCTGGATAAAGAAAAATATCACAGCCATTAATGTAGCTGTAGGTATTAAAATAGCTTTTAGCATATATTTTTCATAAGATGTAAAGCCTGCATGAGTTATATCAGAACACCCCGATATAAAAGGGTTGCATAGTGTATTGTGGTTATCTAGTACTGATACGATATATGTAGCAAAAAATAAAATAGCTACGGAGATGGTAGTAAAAGCTATAAGTTTCCTTGGATCAAATTCTGCTTTCATTGTTTGTATTCATAATATTTCTATATTTAATATATCAATAATAACATTAGTTTACATAATTAGTACAATTTTAAATTTTTAATCATTAGTTTTTTTGACTTAATAATGTTAGTATTTTTAGCAAAATAAATTTCTAATAATTAAGTTATTGTGATTAATAAAAAGGTTATAACAGGTTGTTTATTATTTGTATCTGTAGGCGTTGGATATAGTCTTACAACAGAACAAGTTCAAGTTTCAAAACAAGCATTAAAAGACTTAGAAACTAAGGATTATAAGTCTTACTACTATCTTAAATCTAAGCTTGAAAATACGAGTATATATCCATACTTTCAATATAAAGAGATTAGTAGTGATCCAGGTATTTTTAAACAAGATACAATTGATGAGTATTTTAAGCAAAATGATAATAAATATTGGAAAGATAGGCTTTCTGATGATTTGGCAGAGTATTACGCACAAAAACAAGATTGGCAGCTTTTTAAAAAGTATTATAAAGGAGATCTTGGTATATCAGGTAAATGCTGGAGTATGCAGGCAGAATATGCTTCTGGAGATAAAACTCAAGCATTAAAAGAGTTTGGGGATTTATGGCAAAATCGCGTATATATGCCTTCTGCTTGTTCAGATATGCAAAAGTACTGGGATAAGTCAGACTATAAACCAAAAGCATACGTAACGAATAAGGCATATACTCTTGCATTTGCTAATAAGTTTGATGATAGTTTATGGTTGCTAAATACTTATGTGAAAAATAATAAAGACTATGTTAATTATATTACAGCATGGAAAGAGGCTACAAAAAATCCTGCTAAGTTAGATCAGTTTATAAATAGATTCCATAACTATAAGCATTTTGATGAAGTATTTTTTGATATATCAAAAGATCTTATTAGTAAAAACCCAACCCAATATGCAAAAATCTGGGATAATTTAAAAAACAAAAGGTATTTAAGTAAAAAAACTAAGCAAGAATGTATTTCGGTCATTGCTGTTAGTTTTGCAAGGTCACAGTCACCAGAAGCAAAACAGTGGTTAGCAAAAGTTGATAAGAGATATTTAGATACGATAGCGTGGGAATGGTTATTAAGGGTAGAGTTATACAATAATAATTTTGCAGGTTTTATAAAAACATATTATCAGTTACCGAAAAAATCTCAGCAGGATGAGGCTTGGAGATATTGGTTAGCCTATAGCTATGATAAAGAGGGGCAGACTACAAAAGCTAAAGAAATATATCAAGATCTAATCAAAGAGCCATTAAATTATTACTCATTCTTAGCTTCTGATAAATTAGGTAAGCCATATAACTTTGGTAATAATACTGCTGATAAACTAAGTAATGGTGAAACTAAGAAGTTACTATCTCAAGATGCTACTGAGCAAGCTATTGATTTATATCAGATGGGTCAATATAAAGACTCTACAAGTATATGGCGTTGGAGTATAAGAAATAAATTAAAAGTAAATCAGATCTCTGAGATTAAAGAGCTTGCACGTTTAGCAGAAGATAATCATATGTATTATGCAGCTATATTTAATATGGCAGTGATTGGCAAATATAATAATATTGATATGCTTTTCCCTAAGGCGTTTATAGATATTGTGGGTGAAAATACTAAGAAATTTGGTATTGATAGAGATTTAGTGCTTTCTATAATGCGTAAAGAATCTTTGTTTGATATACAGGCAGGATCTTGGGCTGGTGCGAAAGGTTTGATGCAAGTTACTGAGCCTACAGCTAAGTTTATTGCTAAAAAATATAAGCTTTCGTTAGTTGGAAGTAAGTCTGAAGATATGAATACTAAAATATTTGTTCCACAGAATAACATTAAGTTAGGTACAGCAAATTTATATTTCTTAGAGAAGTTATTTGATAAGAATACAGTCCTTGGAATAGCTGCATATAATGCAGGACCTGGTAATGTAGCTAAATGGCTAAATGAAAAAGAAGTTCCAGCACCAATTTGGATAGAGAATGTCCCATTTGGAGAGACCAGGCATTATATAAGAAAAGTACTAATGTATATGATAGTTTATAACAACTTTGTCTTT
Organism: Francisella sp. LA112445; assembly: GCF_012224145.1. NCBI lineage: Bacteria > Pseudomonadati > Pseudomonadota > Gammaproteobacteria > Thiotrichales > Francisellaceae > Francisella > Francisella sp. LA112445. Next base: position 1,729,096 of record NZ_CP041030.1, on the reverse strand, counting down.
AAAGATAAGAAGAATCATATTAGTACATACTTAGATTATAAAATATCTGAAAAACAGAGTTTTAGAAAATAGTCTTAAAAAGAATACTGTAAACCTGAAGTTACAAAATTTTGTGAGTCTCCTGAAAAAGAAATTGTATATGTGTATGTGACCTTAAGACTTAGGTTATCAACATATTTGATAGGAAACATTAGACCTACTGGAAATACAGCAAAACCTCCCCAAGTGTTATTTGTTGCTAAATAATCTTTTGGAGCATTTTGTTGATTTTCTATTCCATTAATACTTGTATGACCAAGACCGAGCCCAGCAGCAGCGTAGGCTGTTATATAATTGTTTATCTTGTAATAATATTTAGCAGCACCAGCAAAGTAATTATTATTCTGAGTTGTATTATACTCACTAACTAAGAAGTTCTGGTAAACGAATTCTAGGGCAAAAGACTCTGTAAATCTATAGCCTAAGCTAGCTACTATAGTTGCTCCACCTTTAGCCATATTTGTTTGCTGTCCCCAACCACCATTAACACTAATATATGCCATAGGTTTAAATGTCTTTTTTGTAACATCATCAAGATCATTAATGTTGTAGTAGTTTTTAGGTAGCTTATAAAGACCTTTTGCATCTTTTTCAACATGTTTTGTATCACTATCTAATTTTTTGGCATGAGTGTCTATATGTGAGTCTATAGTTGCTACAGATTCATCAGCATTTGCAATTAGAGGTAATACTAAAAAAGATAATATTACTAGTGAAAGTTTTTTTGTACTCATTGTTTTAAAAGCTTGTAATCTTAGATAGAAAATTTGCATGCCAATTATTTAAAATACATTATGATAGCATAAGTTAGAAATTAATTAATAATGAATGATGAATTAGAGGGTATTCTTTATTTATTTTTATGAGTATCTTTGTCTAATTGAACTCTCTGTGAAGGAGCCAGTTTAATTCCCATTTTTTCAGCTATATCTAGCACATCTATTATGAATTGTTCACGTTGTTTTAGCTCCTCTCCCCAGTCTTGAGAGACAAAAAATACATATATTAATATTTCGATAGAAGCCGGTTTTAGATCATTTACTCTTATATAGTATCCATCTTTTCGCATATATGGAGTGTTTTGTACTAATTCATCTAAGGTATTTACATATGACTTAAGCTTATTTGTTGGGGTGGATTCATCAACTTCAAGCATAGTTGTGTATCTGCGATATTTTCTTTCTCCCATATTATTAATTTGTGATGTAACAAATGCAAAGTTTGGTATTATCAGAGCAGAATCTTCAAAAGTTCTGATAATAGTGCTTCTTAAACCTATCTTTTCTACTATTCCTTGCTGATCTTTAATTATTACCCAATCCCCAATTTTGATAGGTCTCTCTGCAGCTAGAATAATTGATCCAAAAAGGTTTTCAATTGTATCTTTGCCGGCTAACGCTATGGCAAGTCCACCAATACCAAGAGCAGCTAAAAAGTGGAACATATCAATACCAAGCTTCTCTATTATATATCCAGTGATAATAAGTATTATGATAAGGTTGATGATTTTGTTAGCAATAATTATAGCAAAGGAAAACCTTGCGGATTTGTCTGGGTCTTGAGATTTTTTATATGATGAAATAATAAATGAACATAGAACATTTACGATCTCAGAACATAAAAACATTATTATGATGCCATATGAAATTCTAAATATTAAATCAAAATAGTAACAAGCATTTTCAAAAACTATCATAGAGTTAAAGAAGAAGAAATATGCAAGATATATCGATATTATTAACGATGTTGCAATAGTGAGTTTTTTAATAGTTTTATAATCTTTATTTTCAAAAATATTTCCTAGAATTCTAAAAATAGGATTTAAGATTTTAAAAAATAATTTGTAGATTAAATATAAAATAGTTGCCGAGATTATAGATATGATTATTATATATACAGTTTGACCATATTTATTGAGAAGGCTTGGGATATTCTCCCAAAGTGAATGTTTTATATTGTTACCAATAGGTGTTCGTATATTATTGCTTAGGTCGTTTAAGAAAATTTCAACACCATTAATTTGAGAGTCTTTTGTAAAGACCCAATTATCAAAAACCTTATTTTTCTTAGTATTTTGTATATTTTCTAAATATATACTTTTTCCAGATAATGGAGAGGTGTATATCATTACTAGGTTGCTACCAGGTAAGACTTCACCAGGTATATTTCTAATTGTAACCTTTGCGCTTTCAAACACCTTATCCATACTAAAAGCGATAAAGGATGCATAATTCTTGCGTATATTTTGAGGAATCCATTCAAGGTTCATAATATCAAGAGCATCTTGGGTGTCGAATTTATATGTTTGATTGACCCCAAAAACAAACCTCATATATGATAGTATAGGCATAGAGATATTTCTTATGTTATCTTCTGTAGAGTTTTTCTCTTTTTTGTAAACAACAAATTTCTTAAGAGTTTCAGGGTTTGTGAAGTTTTCTTGAGTGAAGTACCAGTCGCCATTGACTTTTTTTGCTAAGTAAAAAGTTTGCTTATCGCTACCTTTTCCAAGAGTTAGGCTTAACTTATTTGCGTTTGTATTATTTGGAACATCTTTAAGCCTAAAGTCAGTTTTAAGTAGAGCTACTAGCATTTTATCAATATTGATATCTTGTTCACTAATTGTGTAATCATTTATTTTTACGGTTTGAGGTGAAATACAGTTGATTACATCATAGTAGTATTTATGAGATCCCATCCATAAGCTCAAAGATTTATAGTAGAAGTTAGCAAATAAGTCTCTAGGAGTCTTATTATGAAACCCTGAAACTTGATTTTTATTTAGGAATCCTAATGATTGATATTCAAAAGTTTTAAACTGCTTACTAGATAAATAGTTGGCTGTTGTAAAAGGTTTAATGTAAGCAAATAAACATATTATGAAAAGGACTAAAAATATTATCCTCGATACTCTTAAACTAAGAGTATATCTTTTGTTTGTCGACATGGTTTATATCTTAACTGTTATGTTTAGTGAGTTTAAAATAATTAATTGAGCTATTCAATTCTTTTTAAATTATCAAAATTGAATATGGAAATTAAATATAAAAAGGTTTAGCTCTGTTGTAATAAATATTATTACTATAAAGTTATGTAACTTCTTGGACTATTTTATAGTAAAATTTGTAGTTAGATTATTCCTAACGATAATCATTTATAAGTTCTGCAAACTTAATATTAAAATAGTGGTTTATATGTGTTCTTTTTAAATAAGAAAATAGAAATATGTTTAGAAATACTAAAAGAGAAAATTTACTAGCATATTTTCTGACGTACGTTGGTTATATGACGTTGACTATATCAATGCCATTAATATCGACATTATCAGCTAGCTTAAAAATATCCGATGATGAAGCTCAACTTGCGATGAGCCTATCATTTTTTATGTTTAGTCTTTCGGCAATATTATTTGCAACTCTTTCAGATATATTTACAGCTAAAAAAGTACTATTTTTATCACAAAGTTTATCGATATCTGGTTTAGTAATTTTAGGTATAGCAAATAATATTGATGTTACATACATAGGTTTTATTTGTTTGGGGCTTGGCACAGGTTGTTATTCATCTATTGCTAGAGCATTAATATCGCGTAATGCTGATGATGCTACTCAGATGAAAAAGGCCTATGCTATATTATCTATAATGATAATAGTTGCTCCAATTGTGAGTACTTATTTGGTTTTATGTGTGATACCTGTTTCATGGAGACTTGCTTATTTCATTATGGCCATAATAGAAATAGCATTGTTTATTTTCTCTATAAATATATTAAGAATAGATGCTCAAAATCAGGTTTTAATTCCAGCATCAGAGATTCTATCAGGCTTTGTTCATGCTTTATCAAAACCTAGATATTTGTTGAATGTCATGATTGCTGCAATACTTTTCTCTTTTTATCTTGGGGTTTTGATGAGCTCTTATAGAGGGTTGTTAGTAGATGAGTTAAGTGTATCTATTAATGTTTTCACAGTCATATTTTTATTAGCGTCTGTTTTCTATATTTTAGGGATAATTAGTTTCCGGATGAAAGCTAGCTCTGCACATAAGAAGCGCTATAGACTTGGGGTTTTAGCGTTTGCATTTGTTTTCATTATTTTATATAGCTTTTTAAAAGTATCATTATATAGTACTGTAATATCACTACAGTTGATATGTTACTTTTTAGGTTTCTTTGTACCTTTGGCAACAGGTGCAGCGATGAGTGATATTACCAAAAATCATGGTACAGCAGCAGCTATGGTAACATTCTCTGTCGGGTTTTGTATGTTTATATGGGGATTTGTAAAAGCTCATGTGAATATGTCAAATTATCATCTAATTCTTTTAGCATTATGGGTGTGTTTCAGTTTGGCTCTTTTATTAAAGGTTATTGTAGTGTTTATTGTTGATAGAAAAAGATAGTAGTTCTTTAAAATATTTACAATCATAAAATAATCAATATTGTAAAGTGATATGATTTTCTAAGTTATTTATAGTAATATTTGTAGCTAAGTTCATAAAATAAAATAGAATCAATAATGATTTCTCATCTTAGAGTCCATACGGGATTTTCTGTTGTTGATAGTACAGTACGTTTAGGAGATCTTTTCTCTCGTGCAAAAGATAAAAATATTGCTGCAATAGCGCTTACAGATGTTTGTAATTTATTTGCTGCAGTGAAGTTTTATAAACAAGCTTTAGGAAGTGGTGTTAAACCTATATTTGGTGTTGAGCTAAAAATTGATACTGAACTAGGTATTTCTGATCTCATCCTTTTAGCTGAAAATAATCAAGGCTATCAAAATATAGTTGATTTAGTATCAAAAGCTTACCAAGAAGCAGATAGAGTAGGCTCAATACCACTTATACCAAAAAATTGGCTTAAAGAGTCTAACTTAGAGAATGTAATATGTCTAAATGGTGGTCAACATGGTGAGCTTGGCAAGGCAATCTTAGCAAAAAATAATGTTAAAGCTGAAGAGATTATTGCTGAAAATATAGCCATATTTGGTCAAGATAATTATATTATTGAAATTCATAAGATAGAGTATGAAAACGAAGGTTTGTATAATGAAAAAGCTCTTGAGTTAGCAACTAAGCATAATCTAATTGCAGTTGCGACAAACCTTACAGTATTTATGGAGTCAGATGATTATGATATTCATGAGATTAGAGCTTGTATCAATGAGAAAACTACAATTCTTGATGAGTCACGTAAATCAAGATTCACGCGACAACAGTATCTAAAATCAGCTGATGAGATGTATGATACGTTTAGCTCTTTATCAGTTTTAGTTGATAATACATTAGCGATTGCAAAACGTTGTAATGTGACATTTGAACTAGGTAAGCCTTGTCTACCAACTGTAGATATTCCAGATGGTTTAACTGAGAAAGAATATTTCTCAAAGCTATGCTATCAAGGCTTAGAAAATCGTTTAGAAAAAGTGTTAGCAAATAAGCCGCAAGATAAGCATGATCATATTACAAAAGTTTATAAAGATAGATTACAAAGAGAGATTGATATTATCTGTGATATGGGATTCCCAGGCTACTTCTTGATAGTAGAGGATTTCATCAGATGGTCAAAAGAAAATGATATCCCAGTAGGTCCAGGGCGTGGATCTGGTGCTGGTTCATTAGTGGCATATTCATTACTTATTACAGATATTGATCCTTTACCGTATGGCCTACTTTTTGAGAGATTCCTTAATCCAGAAAGGGTATCAATGCCAGATTTTGATATTGATTTTTGTATCCAGGGTCGAGACAGGGTTATCAAGTATGTAGAGCAGAAATATGGTAAACAAAGTGTTGGTCAGATTATAACTTACGGTACTATGGCAGCTAAAGGTGTAGTGCGAGATGTAGTGCGTGTAATGGGTCAAAGTTTCGGTTTCGGTGATAGGATTGCCAAGCTTATCCCTGAAACTCCTGGAACTACATTTAAAAAAATTCTCCATGAAGGCGAACCTCTATATGATGAGATGCAAGCTGATGAAGATGTCGCTGAAATTGTTGAGAAGGCTCAAAAACTAGAAGGTCTACCACGAAGTTTAGGTAAGCATGCTGCCGGTATCGTGATATCACCAACTGTAATATCGGATTTTGCTCCGATATATTGTGAGGATAAGGGCGGTGACATTGTAACTCAGTTTGATAAAGGTGATGTTGAAGATGTTGGTCTTGTTAAGTTTGACTTCTTGGGACTAAAAAACTTAACGATTATCAAAAATGCTATTACAAGTATTAACGCTAAGCGACCTAATGATCAAGCTCTTTTAAATATTTCAGATATTCCTTTAGATGATGAAAAGACGTTTAAGCTCTTACAAGCTGGTAATACTACAGGTATATTCCAATTAGAATCACAAGGGATGCGTCAGATTGTCAAGGATCTTGGTACCTCTAACTTTGAGGAGATTATTGCCCTAGTAGCACTATATCGTCCTGGTCCTATGGAGAATATACCAACATTTATTGATCGTAAGCACGGTCGCAAAAGAACTACATATTTACACCCATTATTAGAAGAAGTCTTAAGAGAGACTTATGGTATTCCAGTTTACCAAGAGCAGGTAATGCAGATGGCGCAAAAGCTTGCTGGCTATACTCTTGGGGCAGCAGATTTATTACGTCGAGCAATGGGTAAGAAAAAGCCAGAAGAAATGGAGCAACAGCGTAAAATCTTTAAAGAGGGAGCTGCAAAATATCATAATATAGAGGCTGGACTTGCTGATGAGATATTTGACCAAATGGAAGCCTTTGCAGGTTATGGATTTAACAAATCCCATGCTGCGGCATATGCTTTAATTGCTTATCAAACTGCTTGGTTAAAGGCACATTACCCTGATGAGTATATGGCTGCTCTAATGTCAGGGGATATGGGTAACACTGATCAGTTAGTTAAGTTTATCCTAGATTGTAAAAATATGGGTATCATAGTTTTATCACCAAATGTGAATAAGAGTGTTTATGACTGTATAGCTGTTTCAAAAGGTACAATTTTACTTGGTTTGGGAGCTATTAAAGGACTTGGTGGCGAGGCTATTAAAAGTATCCTTACAGAGCGAGATACTGAAGGAGAGTTTAGTTCTATATTTGATCTGACGCGTAGAGTAGATTTACGGAAGGTTAATAAAAAAGCTCTTGAAGCACTTTGCTTTGCAGGAGCTATTAAGGATATATCTAGAAATAGAGCTACAGCATTTAACTCTATAGAAAAAGCTATTAAAAATGCTGGCTATGTAAATGAAATGGCAGCAGCTGGGCAAAATGATCTATTTGGTTTTACAGAGCAAGAGAGCGATACTGATGCTGAGTTAGAAAGAGAATGTATTTCAGAAGAATGGAGCCTTAAAGAGTTATTAATCAATGAGAAGAAAGCCTTAGGAATGTATTTCTCTGGGCATATTATTGATGAAGAAAGTCATTGGCGTAATCATGTTAGCTTTAGTGATCTGCAAAAGATCCAGCAGCCAAATATGGATGGTAATTCTGTGAGAATTATTGCTAGTATGATAACTCCAGCTATCCGCAGAAAAACCAAGACTGGTAGAATTCTTTATATTATTAATATTGATGATGAGTTTGATAGAGCAGATTGCTTAGTTGGTGAAGATGTATTTGCTCTAGTAAAAGATAATATTAAAGTTGATGATATTGTTGTGGTTGAGGGTAAAGTTAGTCGTGATGTTCAACGAGAGTGTAATAAATTAAGTGTTGATAAGGTTCAACCGATATCACAATATATTGATGAGAACTTTAGTAAAGTTGAGCTAAATCTTAGAAGTAAAAATGTAAATCCTACAAATCTTAAAAAGGTTTTAGATAATCTAAAAACAAATATAGCATCTTCAGATAGCCATAAAGAGAATATTCTAGAAATAACTGTTTCTCTAGATGATGTGGATGGAAAGTTTGATTATTTACAAAAGCCTTTTTCTATTTATAAGTTTGTTAATGATATTAGTAGATTAATAGCTGAGGGAAGTACGGTTAGTTTGAGTGGGGTTTGATACATATAAAACAAAAAGGTGAAAAGTCTATGATTGGTATACTTGCAGGTATGGGACCAATGTCAACAGCACCATTTATAGATGCTCTAATGGTTGCATGGCGGAAAAGGTTTAATGCAATTCACGATATAGATTATCTCCATGTTGTTATATATTCATTACCAACCCCTTTTTACTTAGATCGTGAAATAGACCATAAAGAATTAGAAAGTTCAATAACACAAGGTTTAGTCAAGTTAGAAAGCTGGGGAGCTAAACTAATTGCAATGCCATGTAATACTGCTCATAGGTATTTCGAGCAACTTCAAGCAGCAATTGATGTACCATTGCTAAATATGATAGATGCAACCTTAGCTAAACTATCTGATAACCTAGGAAATGTAACTTTATTTGCAACTCAAAGTACTTTCGAATCAAATGTTTATCAAAATGGATTTGAAAAAGTTGGAGTTCCTTTTATTTTTGAAACTGCTTGGCAAGATGATGTGAATAAGTTAATCTCTGCGGTGAAAGTGGGAGATGATCGTTTAGTTAATGTTAAAGCAAACGACCTTATCAAGAAAGTTAAAGAAAAGGGTGTTAAATCTATAATTATAGGTTGTACAGATATAACTACGATAGTTAATAGTATTTCTAGTAGAAATGGTATGATAGTGATAGATTCAGCCACTTGCTTAATTGATTCTATAATATCAAAATATTAGAAGTTGATTATAACTCAAGAAGTTAGATGTGAATTTTTAGATATTAGGAGTATTTTTTTAAAAAAATCTAAACTTATAACCTTTAGTTTTCAGCTCTTTCTCTTTAGAGACTTTATAATAATTCCTAACTCCTAAAATCGGTACAAATACCTCAACATAGAATGTTAATATTCCAGCCAATGACATTGCAATTAGAAACATGTTTTGTGATAGACACATTAAAACAAGTGGCGGTAAATAAGTACAAATTAGAACTTTAAGATAAGCATTTTGCCCTAAAGCATCTTTTAGCGCATCAATTACACCTAATGAGATACAGCAAAAAGAGCCTATCATAGATATTAATTGAAAAGCACTTAACATATTACTAATAGTATATGATTGAGTGAAAAAGCTGATGCTATTATTAAAAGCTATAAGTTGATTTTTACTGTTATAAATACTTAACATTCCATGATTACCTTCTGTAGGTATTGTAAAGAATATTGCTAAGATCCATGCTAGATAAATAAAAGCTATTAATGTTGTACTAAAAATAAGTAAAAATACAAATGATTTAAATGAAATACACTGATTATAAAATTTTACTAAGCTTGGAATAATAAAGTGATAACCAAAGGCATTAAATAATACAAATAAAAATGAAAATGCTCCTATAGATTCAATAGGGTAACTATCAACGTTTATAGAGACTTTCTGTGTCGTATAGAAGATCAAAAATATAGCAATTATAATAAGAGATAATTTGGTTATTACAAATATGACATTGCTTTTAATTACAATTCTAGAGTTATATGTTGTAATCCCTCCTAATATAAATATTAGAATCACTCCAGATAGTAAATAACTTAAATTGCTATTTTGAGAGAAGTATAAACTTATAGATGAACTAATACCGGATATGTAAGTAGTTAGTGTTAAATATAAGATTAATAAATAGCTACCAAAAACGCTAACCTTAGCGCCTTTGAAATTTAAGAACTTTGTAGATAAAGAATAGTAAGTGTTATGTTTAACAGTCATATTATATGAGATTTTTAATATACATAATCCTGTAAATGTCATTATTAACCATACTAAACATATTGCTAATAAGCTTCCTACAAATCCTAAGTTAACAGCAGTTATAGGTAATCCAATAATACCACCACCTATAGTTGAACCAATAATTAAAAAGATACCTATAAACTGTTTCATATTTCATTATTTTGAATAATTATTCTATTATGGTAATTTAAAAATCATAAATTTAAAATATTTTTATGGTTAAATTTTAATGTTAAATATAATTTTGAATCGATTTATTATGATTTGGAGTTTTTTTGAGAGTTGAATAAAAATTCAAAATAGTAGGGTGCGTGTATATTGAGGTTGCCTAATAAGGCTTTTTTAAAACTAGTTATTGAGTAAACATATGATTTAGCTGGGGCTATTTAGTTTGGTTCAAAAAATCAAGCACAGTTTTATTAAATTTTTTTGGATTTTCAACAAATAGGAAGTGACTACCTCCCTCATCGATTTCAAATATTTTAACTTGTGATCCTGGAACTTGTTGATGCATCCATTGTTGTGACTGCCAAGGTAGTGAGCTAGCTTTACCACCAATAAAGAGTGTTGGTATATTTATTCTAGCTATAACATCGCGGAAGTCTTCACAGATTGTATTAAAATAGGAGAGATTAAGTGCAAAACCAGGAGTGTCAAAACATTCTACTAAAAAAGATTTTTGAGAGTCAGTTGCAGTAGTTGTCGTCATACTATTAATAATAGTATATTTTAGCTCATCGATATCATCTGCTAAAAAAGCATTTAATTGTTGGTATAAGTCTCCTGCATGATAGATTGCACCATACTCTAATTGTTGTTGCTGTGACCATCTTGGATTAATTAATAAGGCTGGTGCTTGATCTACTGTGATAAGTTTACGAATACGGGAGCTACCAAATAGATCAAAATAGTTATACATGACAGCAGCTCCTTGTGAATGTCCAAGTACATTAACATTATCTAATGATAGGTGAGTTAATAAGTCATCTATATCCTTAGCAAACCTAGAAACTCTATATCCATAGTCAACTTCTTTAGATTTTCCACTACCTCGCTTATCTAATATGATAACTTGATAATATTTACAAAACTCCTCGATCTGAAACTTAAATACTTTAGAAGAAAAACCTCCACCTGGAATCATTAGTAGTGGCTCACCTTGCCCAATTTGTAAATAATGCAACTTAGCACCGTCACATGCAGTAAAATAATGAGATTTAGTATTGTTCATAACATCCAACCATACTTCGTTAAATAATAAGCTCCACTTTATATAGAATAGTGATTTAAATTACAAATCGCTATCTTTAAAGAATTATAATCTTGTTTTATAAAAAATTATTAGTAGTTTTAATCATTATTTAATTATACATAGTAAAAGTAAGTGATAGTATTGTATGTAGGTATTTGATATTGAAGCTATCTAATTTTAAAGTTATTTAGAATGTTTTATTATTAAATTTAGAAGCTTTAGGTGAATTTATTATGGATTTTGATGTCGTAATTATAGGGTTTGGATTAATTGGTAGTAGTATTGCTTATCACCTAAATAAATCATCTTTACAAAAGGTAGCTGTAATAGAGCAAGCATCAGATTATGTTCCAACTAAGTCAAGTATTGGAGGATCAAGAATAGGTGGACGCTCAATAGGATCTGAATGTTGCGAGTATTATAATATGTTACCGTTTTCAAATAGTGAGTATAGAGAGTTAGCTAAGTACAACCCTAAGATTCATAAGCCGAATAACTGCATTGTTGTTGGTCAGGATAGTCAATTATTAAGAGAGATTATATCTTCTTCTATAGAAAATAATGTTGAGGTTGATATTATTCAGGGTAAACAGCAACAAATCATTGATACATATTTTAGACAGCTCCTGCCGTTAGAAAAAGCTATTATTGAGAAAAATAATTCTCAAAATATGTTAGGCGTATTAAATCCTAGTGAAATAGTGAAAACTTATTATACTTTGCTTAAAAATGATTTAGAGTTTTTTTGGAATCATAGATTTGTAAAACATATCAAGAATAAAGAATTTATAGAGATTGAAATAAAAAGCCGAGATGCAATAAAGACTATTAGAACAAAGAAACTAGTTTATGCGACTAATGCTAATTCAGATATTTTACAACAATATAATTTAACTCTATCTAGACAGAGAATACCAGTTTTCTATTATGAGGTGAAAAATTCAAATCTAAATAATACATATATAGAAGCATTAAATAATCATTTTGAAATGTATGCAATGCCAGAGTGTATTGGCAATAAATGCTATATCAAAGCAGGATTACATAATTGTCATTTATATGATGATGTTTGCTTAACAGATCAGGAGTTTTCGGATAAAATTAGCAAAATTTTAACTGAAAAGATTAAAAAGAATTTTCCAGATTTAAATAGTGATTTTAATCCTGAATTATCAATGTGTGAATATGGATTAACCAAAGATGGCTTGCCTTTAGTTGGCAGGGTTGATGAAAATATATGGGTCGCAGTTGGATTTAATGGTCATGGATGTAAGCATGCTCCTGCTTTTGGGAGGATGGTTTCAGATTATGTATTAAATGTTGAAAACAAAAAGTGTTATAAAGTTTTTGATCCATTAAGATTCGTAAATGCTTAGGTGCTTATTGACCTATAAAACTTATTCAAATAAAGATAATATGTATAACTAGTTACTTAGTATAATTTAGGTTACAGAGATGATTTCAATAAGAAAAAATATAAAAGTATTATTTTTGTTTGTTCCGATATTGAGCTTTGCTAGTCAACCTTCTAACACTACAAATAAAACATTAGTAGTAAAGAAAATGATTTCTGCTCCTATTACAAAATTTCATAAAGCACGTATTGGTACAGATATTTTTGTAGGAAAAAATAATACATCAGAGAAAAAAGCATTTGTTGAAATAGATACTGGATCATCACGACTAGTTATTGAAAAGCAATATTTGACTAATTATCAAGCAACCGATAAAAAAATAACTATAAATTATGGTTATGGCAATCTAAAGTCAAAAATTATAGGAGAGCTTGTCTATTCAGATGTTACATTTAATACACAGCCAAAAGTTACAGCTAAACATGTACCTATTATTATGGTTCCAAATGGTACTTTTAAAGGTTATGCAGGAATTTTAGGTTTAAAACTAGCTACACAAAACTCTCCTTGGAACTATTTACCAAGTCCATATAATCAGCTAATGATAATAGATGGACCAAAACAAACTATATCTTTTGGAGCATCATCTAAAGAAACTCTAAATAAATATACAACTTATAAGATAAAAAACACTGTGAGATGTCATAATACTGTTATTCCAAGGTATCCAATCAATCAAACTAAGTGTTGGGATCCAAATGTTCCTATTAGATACACTCTTGTAAATAAAGATGGTGAAATTATTTTTGATAAAACTATTAATACATTATTAGATTCAGGAGGATATTATACTCATATACTATTACATAAGATACCTGAAGAGTTAAAGCAGTACGTAAAAAATGGGCGACTAGTTAATAGTAAGATTAAATCAGCATTGTTTACATCAAATGATTTTAATATCCCAATAACAACTTATGTTAGAGCATCTAAGCATAGAGAGGATAAAGTAAATTCTGGACATGCGTTATTCTATGATAAAAGTGTTTTATTTGATTCTGCTAATGGTATTATTGGAGTCAAATGATAACTTAATATAAAGTTATCTAAACATATCCAAATGAGGTATAAAATGAACTCACAATTTATACAATATAATGATCCTGATAACGAAGTTTTATATCAAAAGTGTAAGCCTGTAACAGATATCAAAAGTGCTGAAATACAAGATATTATATCTGAAATGCATCAAAAGATGAGTGGTAATGGAATTGGGCTAGCAGCTAACCAGATTGGTTATCCATATCAGATATTTATGATTGAGTTTGATGGTTCTAACTCGAGATATCCTGTCGATTTTGCAAAAGTTTCATATCAAGTATTTATTAACCCTAAAATAACAAAAGCTTCTAAAAAAAGAGTAAGTTTTTGGCATGGTTGTTTAAGTGCTCTAGGTGAAAAGAGAGGTAAACTTGCAACATATAAAGAAATTGAGTATGAGGCATATAATCAAAACGGTGAGAAAATCACTGGTAAGTTAGATTCAATTGCTGCAGTAATATTTCAACACGAATTTAATCATTTACTTGGTTCTGTATATGTTGATTTTGATACTGAATATATGGATGCTGAAGAGTTGCAAGCTAAGTTTATAAGCGGTGAGCTTAAACCATACGAAGAGTGTGGTGAAGAAGTTCCTTTATTATTAGAAAAATATCAAATAGGTGATACTGTTTAGATGATGTTAGTTTTTATTAAAGAAATTTTAGTTGTTGACATATAAATTAAGAAGAGTATTATAGTACGAACTGACGATGATAGCAGTCTGGAACCACCTGATCCCATTCCGAACTCAGAAGTGAAACGGGCTTACGCCGATGATAGTCTGGCATTGCCCAGGTGAAAGTAGGTAGTCGTCAGACCTTTTTCAAAATATATTCAATAATAATTCATTTATATAATATGGTTTCCTGAGAAGCTTTGTTTATAGTGTATGGTTGCCTTCAAACCTCTCAAAGAATCCTAAAAATTCACCTTTATCATTTCTAACTGCAGTCATGTATAGACGCATATTTAATCCTTTATGCACATATAGGAACTGTTCAGCGGCATGATTCTTTAATGCTTCGGCATGCTTTTTTATAACCTCTTCTGATCTAGCCTCATTATGTCCCTCGAATAATACCTTACCGATCATATTAGGGTATCCGCGTTCCTGATTGTACCAAAATTTTGCTTTTTTATTCATGTATCTAATAATATAGTCCTTATCGACAAAGACGATAGGGTGTGGGTGAGCGTCAAGTAGTAGTGAATGTATTTCTGCTTCAGTCATATCTATTCTCCGGTTGTATGTTTAATTGTATTGTTGAATACTTATATTTAGTCAGGTTTATAAAAGTAATGTTGACTTTTATGCTATAAGTATTTATTTTTAAATAGAATTTTTTTTGGAATATATATTCTATTTTATACAAAATATTATAAAATGAATGTTTAGAAAGAAATCTTTTTTATAGCAATATTTATCTTAACTATTAGTGATCTTTAGTGAAAAGCGATTTGAAATTTAAATAGGTTCAAAGATAGTTTGGATATTTATTTCTTTAAATAAAAGTTCATTAGTTTTTGTTTATTTGACTATTTCCAGTTTTATAGCTCATTATGTGCGTAATGTTATATTATGCATTTTTGCACAGCAGTGTTCATTTTATAGTATTCCAGAGAAACGTCACGCCTCATATAATACTCTCTATCAGCTAACAAGTTGAAATATGAAAAATAAAAAAGGAGAAATAAAATGAAAACGATTAAGAACTTAAAGAAGCTAACTTCACAAACATTAGCAGCATGTAGTGTTCCACCATGTGGCGGTTAAGCAGAGCTAATAAAAGAATAAAGATTTAGAGAGAAATTAAAAAAGGAGAAATAAAATGAAAACGATTAAGAACTTAAAGAAGCTAACTTCACAAACATTAGCAGCATGTAGTGTTCCACCATGTGGAGGCTAAACAGAGCTAATAAAAGAATAAAGATTTAGAGAGAAATTAAAAAAGGAGAAATAAAATGAAAACGATTAAGAACTTAAAGAAGCTAACTTCACAAACATTAGCAGCATGTAGTGTTCCACCATGTGGCGGTTAAGCAGAGCTAATAAAAGAATAAAGATTTAGAGAGAAATTAAAAAAGGAGAAATAAAATGAAAACGATTAAGAACTTAAAGAAACTAACATCACAAACATTAGCAGCATGTAGCGTTCCACCATGTGGAGGCTAAACAGAGCTGATAAAGAATAGAATTCAGATAAAAATTAAAAAAAGGAAAAATAAAATGAAAACTATAAAGAACTTAAAGAAATTAACTACGCAGATAGCATCTTGTAACGTTGTTTCGTGTGGAGTTTAATAGTTTTTTAAAATAAAAGGGAGAAAAAAATGAGAACAATTAAAAATCTAAAAAAAATAACATCAAAGACATCACTATCTTGCAAAACCTGCGGAATAATGTGTGCGGCTTAATAACTATAGAAGTAAAAGGTTAGTAAAAAATAAGGTGACAGTAGTATGCAAAAAATAAAACTTCCATCAAAGACTGATATTTTAAACTGGAATAATGAGTCAGTAACTCTGAGAGTTATGAAAGAGCTAAAAATGAATAGAGCACAGGCAAAACAGTGGTTTACAGATTTTATGTGTTGGTTGTATTCTGCACAAAGATGGCGCTTAGAGAAACAAAAATCATTTATGATGGATTCAATGAATTACTTAGATGAAGTTTGGCATGCATACATTTTACATACACGAGATTACTTGACGATGTCAAAGGAGTTATTTGGTATTGAGTGTGTTCACCATAATCCAGAGAATCCATTTAAAGGCGAACCTATGGATCCAGAAGTTTTTGAACAGCAGTTATTATTTTTAATAGATGATTGGGGTGAAGAATATATTGATCGAGTCTGGGCATATGGTAATGATGTTGCCGAGGCAATTTAGATAAAAACTAATCCTAGGAGAGTAAAATGAGTCTAAACTATACTATACTTTATCATGATACTAAGAGAACTAGTTATACAGACAAATTAGTTAAAAGTATTTTAGCTTATACACAGAGCCCATTTACTATAGAGAAGTTTTATCAAAGAATATTTGAGTTAAAATGTGATCATATTGTTTTTACAGATGAAAAAGATACTCCTGCAGGTTATGTTTTAGTTAGAAATATAGATAGTAGAAACTCTCAATGTGAATTACATCTTCATGCATTTCAACCAAAATATAGAATGCCAATGATGATGTTTATTTATAAATATAAGTTTACTCAGACAGTATTTTATAAACTATATAAGAATATTAATACTTTTCATTTATTCCCTTCAAAAAAGTTAGTTAGCAATGTGAAGAGCAATTTTTTAATACGTTTATTTAAATCATGTAAAGATATGGAACTAACAAAACATCAATTACCAGAGTCAATAGTAAGCAAAAGACCAGATATTGGAGCATATTTTATTTTATCTAGAGGTATTAGAGATGCGTAGTTGGGTTATAGCTTTATTTATTGCATCAATGTGTTTTTTAACAGGAACCTTTATAGTCTTAGAAGCACTTTTTATATATCGTTTACTAAAGTTTTATCGAGCAGCTTTTATAATCTATTTTTATAGATTTAAGCTAACTATAACCAATATTATAAATTTATCTAGGAAATTTATAATATGTTTCTGAAGTCATTTTTTATAGTAAATTTTTTGGAATAACAACCAAAAAATGGAATAAGTTGATATTATTACTCTATATGATTTTCTTATAATATATAGAGATGAAGAAAGTTTACGATAATTTATTTTTCTTTAAAACATTAATAAATAGTGGTTCTTTTTCCCAAGCAAGCGCAGTGCTTGGAATAGCGCATACTACTATCTCAAGACAAATCTCGCAACTTGAAGATCAACTTGGTAAGAAATTAATCACACGATCAAACAAAGGTATTGAATTAACTTCCGCGGGTAGGATTTTATATAATTCAACATTAAATCATCTTGAGAGTATTGAAAAAGTATTAGATGATGTGGAGGGTAATATTAGCAACCTTGATGATGAGAATATTCCTATCAAAATATTTTTGTCTATTGGTTTTTCGTATTTTTTTATTTACAACATTTACCCTAAGTTAAAAGAAAAATTCCCAAATATTAAAATTGAGTTATCAACATATACATTTAATATGATGGAGCGTGAAATTCTTAAACTTAAAAACTTTATTCAACATTTTGATATTTGTATAACAGAAGATCTATTCTTTCATGCAATAAATCCTGATCACTGGAATATTGTTACACGACGCTCAGATATTATGAAGATTTTTGCTTCTAAAGATTATTTAAAACAGTATGGTGAACCAAAAAAATTAGAAGACCTTAAAGATCATAATTGCTTATATACAAATCTTTGGTCAAAAACACGCTGGAATTTGCTTGATGATGATAATAAAGAGCATTCAGTTGTAATTAATGGTAACTTTGCTACAGATGTGTTGGTTCAATTGAGAGATCTTGTGCGTTTAGGTTATGGAATAGGACTGCTTCCTGAAAAGTATTTTGATGAGCCAAGTGAGGAAAACTATGAAATAGTTAATTTACTTCCTGAGTATAAAACTCGACCGTTTGATACTATTGTACTAACAAACATACATGCTCAAGATCTAGAGAAAACACAGCAAACAGGTAAGGCTATTAAAGATATCTGTATGGAAATTTTCCAGCGTTGGTAAGAGTTGTTTAAATACAGTTAATATATTTTGATTTTTAAGGGATTTATATCTAAGTGCTGCTTAGAGTTATAGCGTGTGGGTGCAGCACTTGACTTTGTGTAGCCAAAATATATCAACTGTATTTAGAACATCGTTTCTAAGATTAAGAACGTTATACTTGTATAGGTTATAACTAACCCTCCTAAATAGATGCAAATATAATTAATTCGAGATTTAAATAAATCTTTCATTTTGCCTCCTATTTTCAACAGTAGATGATCTTGCTTAATTATAAGATAAAAAAGAGGTATGACAATTATGTAAATTTAACAAGGACAATTAAATTTTAATAAAGGTAGCAGGATTTTTTGATGAACAAATCTTGGTAAATATTTTTGAAATGTTTTTCATATCCTAATATGTTATCCTATAATACAATTTTTCTTATTAAAAAATTAAATGTTTAGAAGTTTACCGTTATTTATTGGCTTAAGATATATTCGCGCGAAGAAGCGTAATAGGTTTATATCTATTATTTCAGCGATATCATTTCTTGGTATATCATTAGGCGTTGCAGTTTTAATAACAGTAATGTCTGTTATGAATGGTTTTGATCAACAGATTAAAAATAGAATCTTAATGATGGTGCCTCCATTAAAAGTATATGAAATGGGTGGTAAGCTTGATGATTGGCAATCACTTTCAAAGAAGATATTAGCAAATAACCCTAAGGTTACTTCAGCTGCTCCTATAGTGGAGTCTCAAGGATTACTTAGTGCAAATACAGGAGGTAGTACAACTGCATTTGTGCAGATTCAAGGGATAGAGCCAAAATATCAAACTAAGGTCCTGCCTATTAAGAAGCATATTGTTGATGGGAGCTTGTCATCTTTAGATGATGGTAAGGGCTATAATATAGTTTTAGGTAGTGTTTTAGCGGGTAACTTGGGTGTATCTGTGGGTGATAAAGTTACTCTTATAGTGCCAAAAGTTAGTTTAACTCCAGCGGGTATGATTCCTCGTATCAAACAATTCACAGTGACAGGTATTTTCTCTGTAAGTTATCAGTATGATGCTTATTATGCGATGATTAATCTCAAAGATGCTCAAAAAGTTTTTGAAACTGGAAATGCTATTACGTCATTACAGCTTGGTACAAAAAATGTCTATGATGCTCCTGTTATTAAAAATAAGCTAAATGATGGAGGGCTGTCATCTTATTACTTTACTCGTGATTGGACGGATGAGAATAAATCATTTTTTGATGCACTTAAGATGGAAAAAACAATGATGTTTTTTATATTGCTATTGATAATAACAGTAGCAATATTTAACTTACTATCATCTTTAGTGATGGTGGTTACAGATAAACGTAGTGATATTGCTATCTTAAGAACTATGGGAATGTCATCACGTCAGATTATTACAGTATTTATATATCAAGGCTTTATAATCGGACTGATAGGTACAATTATTGGGGTATTATTAGGCGTTATCTTATCAACTTATGCTACAGAAATTGTTAATTTTATTCAGCATGTTACAGGTAGACAGTTCTTAAATGCAAGTGTTTATTTGATTGATTATATTCCATCAGAATTAATGTTCTCAGATGTTGTTAAGGTGACTTTAGTTTCGATGTTTTTAAGCTTCTTAGCAACATTATATCCAGCTTGGAGTGCTTCAAGAGTTCAACCAGTAGAGGCGCTAAGATATGAGTGATATTGTTTTAAACTGTAAAAATGTCTCAAAAAAATATACTGAATTTAAAAATGATATAGCTATTCTTAAAGATATTAATCTTGAGATTAAAAAAGGTGAAAAAGTTGCTATATTAGGTTTATCAGGCTCTGGTAAAACTACTTTATTAAATGTACTAGGTGGATTAGATAAATGTAATTCTGGTGAAGTGTATTTAATGGGTGAAAGGTTTGATAATCAGTCAGTAAACAAAAGAGCAATAATGCGTAATAAACACTTAGGTTTTATATATCAATTACATCATCTTTTACCGGAGTTTACAGCTATTGAAAATGTTATGATTCCTTTAGCAATTACAAAGAAATATAATAAAAAAGACTCTATAAAGCGTGCAAAAGAAATACTAGAGAAAGTTGGTCTAGATCACCGTGCAAATCATAAACCGGCAGAGCTTTCAGGTGGAGAGCGTCAAAGAGTTGCGATTGCTAGAGCATTAGTAACTAATCCAAATTGTATTTTAGCAGATGAACCAACGGGAAATCTTGATAGCCAAAGATCAGAAAGTATTTTCCAACTAATGCAGCAGTTAAGTGATGATTTTGGCACTAGTTTTGTGATTGTGACTCACGATGAAAAACTAGCTCAAAGAATGAATAAGATCTATAGACTAGTAGATGGTGAAATCCAATTAGTTCAACATTCATAATAACCTTTATTTTTTATCTTTGTTTAATAAAAGTATTATTAATTAATCAACTTTTAGTATACTGAATTGTTAGATAGTTATATTTTTATAGGTTACTTAAACTATGAAAACTGTGGTGTTTGTCTACAATGATTCTCTAAAATCATATAAAGAAGAATTCTTATTAAAAATTGAAAGGGATCTTAAAGGTTATCATTATAATACTTTAGTTCTTGATGAGATGTCAGAGGTTGTTGAGATTCTTGAGGAGAACTCTAGGATATGCTGTATTGTATTAGATGGAGCAAGCTTTAACGTGGAGGCTTTTCATAATATTGCTCATTTAAATACGAAATTACCAATATTTGTAGCCTCTGATTATAATCAAAGTATCAAACTTAATCTTAGAGATTTTAATCTAAATATTAACTTTATACAGTATGATGCCTTAGCTGGCGAGGATTCGGATTTTATTCATAAAACTATCACAAATTATTTTAATGATATATTGCCACCACTAACATATGAGTTATTTAAATACTCAAGAGATTTTAACTCGGCATTTTGTACGCCTGGGCATCAGGGTGGTTACGGTTTTCAAAGATCTCCAGTAGGTGCTTTGTTTTATGACTTTTATGGTGAGAATATTTTTAAAACTGATTTATCTATCTCAATGAAAGAACTAGGTAGTTTACTAGATCATTCAGAGGCACATAAGGATGCTGAAGAATATATTTCAAAAGTTTTTAAATCAGAAAGGTCTCTTATTGTAACTAATGGTACATCAACGGCTAATAAGATAGTAGGTATGTATAGTGTTGCTGATGGTGATACTATTTTAGTTGATAGAAATTGTCATAAGTCTATAACTCATCTTATGATGATGGTTGATGTTAATCCTATATATCTTAAGCCAACTAGAAATGCTTATGGCATAATTGGAGGGATTTCTAAAGGTGAGTTTCAGAGAGAAACAATCCAAGAGAAAATACAAAATAGTAATATTGCAGATAAATGGCCGGAGTATGCGGTTATAACAAATTCTACCTATGATGGAATTTTGTATAATACTAGTACAATTCATAATGAATTAGAAGTCAAAAAATTACATTTTGATAGTGCATGGATTCCTTATGCTATATTTCATCCAATCTATGAAAATCGTACTGCAATGCAGATTGAGCCTAAATCTAAACATATAGTTTTTGAGACACAGTCAACACATAAACTTTTAGCAGCATTTAGTCAGTCATCGATGCTTCATATCAAAGGTGATTATAATGAAGAGGTTTTAAATGAGGCTTATATGATGCATACCTCAACATCGCCATTCTACCCAATAGTATCAAGTACAGAAATGGCAGCGGCAATGATGGAGGGCGAACAAGGTTATAATCTTATAGATAAAACTATTAATCTAGCTATAGACTTCAGAAGAGAGCTTGTCAAACTAAGGTCGGAGGCTAATGGGTGGTTTTTTGATGTTTGGCAGCCTGATGATATATCAAGCAAAAAAGCTTGGCCACTTAGAAATGCTGATAACTGGCATGGTTTTAAAAATGTGGATGATGACTTTTTATCATTAGACCCTATTAAGATAACTATTTTAACTCCTGGTATAAAAGATAATGATGTCCAAGAGTGGGGTGTTCCAGCAGATGTTGTGGCTAAATTTCTAGATGAGCATGATATTGTTGTTGAAAAATCTGGACCTTATTCTTTATTGTTTATATTTAGTCTAGGAACTACAAAAGCAAAATCTGTAAGACTTATATCTGTATTAAATAAGTTTAAACAAATGTACGATGAAAATACTTTAGTAGAAAAAATGTTACCGACTTTATATGCTGAAGATCCAAAGTTTTATGATGATAAGAGGATACAAGAGATTAGTGAGCAGCTACATCAATATATGCGTGATGCAAATTTGCCAAACCTAATGTATCATGCATTTAACGTTTTACCAGAGCAGAAGCTAAATCCGCATAGAGCTTTTCAAAAGTTATTAAAGGGTAAAGTTAAAAAAGTTCCTCTAGCAGAGATCTACGAGCATATTTGTGCTGTTATGATACTTCCTTATCCACCAGGAATTCCAGTTATATTCCCAGGAGAGAGAATAACAGCAGAATCAAAGGTAATCTTAGACTTTCTACTAATGTTAGAAAAAATAGGCTCAATGCTACCAGGATTTGATACAGATATTCATGGCCCAGAGAGAGCTAAAGATGGTAAGTTGTATATAAAAGTTCTTGATGAATAAAAATAGTAAATTTTTTTGAGAAAAAATGCTTATAAAAGGCTATAAAAAGATGTATAGTGTCTTTTGTTAGAGTTTAAATTCAGTAGGTAATCTTATGTTAAAAACACCTCTTTTCGAAGCGCATATTGCTGCAAATGCTAAAATGGTTGATTTCTCAGGTTGGTCAATGCCAATTAACTATGGCTCACAAATTCAAGAGCATAATAATGTTAGAGAAAACTGTGGTGTGTTTGATGTTTCGCATATGCTTGCTGTAGATATCAAAGGTAAGGATGCTGAAAAATTCTTACGTCATATCCTAGCAAATGATGTGGCTAAACTAGTAAGTAATAAAGCACAATATGGCTGTATGCTAAATCATGAAGCAGGAATTGTAGATGATTTAATTACATATAAAATTGATGCTGATAATTTTAGAATTGTTGTGAATGCAGGTAATAGGGAGTCTGATGAAGCATGGTTTAGAGAAAATGCTAAAGGTTTTGAAGTTGAGATAACTCCTCAAGAAGATTTGGCTATAGTAGCTGTCCAAGGTCCTAATGCTGCTAAAGTAGTTGAGCATGTAGTGACATCAGATATTGCTAAGCAGTTAGATCACCTTAAGCCATTCTCATTTAAGTTTTTTAGTAGATGGATGTTTGCACGTACTGGTTATACTGGAGAGGATGGCTTTGAGATTATGCTTCCAGCAGATCAAGCTATAGATTTTTGGAATAACTTATTAAAACATGGTGCGATACCTGCTGGCCTTGGTGCTAGAGATACGCTTAGGTTAGAAGCTGGGATGCATTTATATGGCTCTGATATGGATAGTTCAACAACACCTTTAGAAAGAGGTCTTGGTTGGAGCGTTGACTTATCTGATGAAGGTAGGGATTTTATTGGTAAAAAAGCGCTATTAGCTAAAAAAGCAAAAGGCGTTGATACTAGGTGGGCTGGTATAGTTCTTAGATCAAAAGGTGTCTTAAGAGCTGGGCAAGAGATAGTTTTAGACAATGGTGAGAAGGGCTATATTACAAGTGGTAGTTTTTCACCAACTTTAAAAATAGCTATAGCTTTAGCATATGTACCAAAACAAGGCGCTAATCCTAAGGTAAATATACGTGGCAAAGAGCTAGATGTTGAGATTGTAAAACCTAGATTTGTTAAAAATGGTAAATCTTTGATATAGCTAATAATAAAGTATTGATATCATTCTAAATTTGATTCAAGATCTCTTAGATTACTCTACGAGGATTTAGGTTGAGTTTTGAATGATAGTAAATTTAAAATTGTAATATTACGAGTTTGTAAATAAAAAATTAAATTAGTTAATTACTTGGAGGTATAAAAATGTCAAATATTCCTAACGAATTAAAATATACAGAGTCGCATGAGTGGATAAAAGTAGAGGGTGATGAAGTTACTGTAGGTATTACAGAGCACGCTCAGTCATTACTTGGAGACTTAGTGTATGTTGAGCTTCCTGAGGTTGGGGAAGAGTTTTCTAAAGGTGATGATACTTGTGTTGTAGAATCTGTTAAAGCAGCATCAGATGTATACTCTCCACTTGACGGTGAAATTATTGAAGTAAATGAATCTTTAGTAGATGATCCATCTCAAGTAAACCATGCGCCATACAAAGATGGTTGGTTATTTAAACTAAAAATTTCTGATGAGTCTCAGTTAGCTGATCTACTAACTGCTGATGCTTATGCAAAAGTCATGGAAGACTAAACAGTTCTTAGTATTTTAAAATAAAGATCCAAGGTTAAAACCTTAGTAATTCAGAAATTGATTAATATTTAGTATGACTAATTTTATTATGAATTAATTATTTTCATTCAAAGGCATGGAGGAAATATGTCTTTTATTCCGCATAAACCAGAACAGATTAAAAAAATGCTTGATACTATAGGAGCATCTTCTGTAGATCAGCTATTTGATGAAATACCTTCAGAATTAAGAGCAAAAACTTTAAAGATTCCTGATGGCATCAATGAGATACAACTAGCGAATCTAGCTAGAAAAAGAGCTAACAAAAATCATCATAATACAAACTATATAGGGGCTGGCGCATATAGTCATTATATTCCATCTGCTATATGGGATATTGTAGCTCGTGGGGAGTTTTATACAGCATATACACCATATCAGGCTGAAGCCTCTCAAGGTGGCTTGCAAGTTATCTATGAGTTTCAAACTATGATGGCTGGCTTAACAGGTATGGATGTTTCAAATGCATCGATGTATGATGGAGCTACTGCATTAGCAGAGTCTGTACTTATGGCTATCCGCTCTAATAAAAAAGCAAAATCACAGAAAGTCCTAATTGCTGAGGCGTTACACCCAACATATTTAAATGTACTAGATACTATTACAAAACATCAAGGTATTGAGGTAGATATCGTAAGTCTAGACTCTAAAAATGGTAAGACAGATATAGCAAAGCTGGCTGATTTTGCTAATATTCAATATGCTGCAGTAGTTATCCAAAGCCCTAACTTCTTAGGTCAACTTGCCGATGTTGATAGCCTTACAAACTGGGCACATGAGCATGGCGCTTTAGCAATAGCTGTAACAAACCCAATGTCATTAGCAATCTTAAAATCACCAGCAGAATGGGGTGAGAAAGGTGCTGATATAGTCTGTGGTGAGGGTCAGCCTATGGGTGTACCTTTAGCTTCAGGTGGTCCATATTTTGGCTTTATGACTTGTAAAATGCCTCATGTTCGTCAAATGCCAGGTCGTATAGTTGGTAGAACTGTTGATCTAGATGGAAATGAAGGTTTTTGCTTAACTTTACAAGCTAGAGAGCAGCATATCCGTCGTGCAAAAGCTACTTCAAATATCTGTACTAACCAAGGTCTTATGGTAACAGCGGCTACTATTTATATGAGTCTGCTTGGTGCTGAAGGTTTAGAAAGAGTTGCTAGCGTATCTCATGAGAATACGACAAACCTAGCAAATGAATTATCTAAACTAGATGGTGTAAGTATTAGATTTGAAAATGCATTTTTTAATGAAGTTGTTATTGATTTACCTGTTAATGCTGAAACATTTGTAACAGAGATGGAAAAAGAAGGTATAGATGCAGGTTATTTCTTAGGAGAATATAGTAGTGATTTAGAAAAATCTATTATGATTTGTTCTACAGAAATTCATACAGCAGATGACCATGCTGAGTATATTGCTGCAGCTAAAAAAGTTTTAGCTATGTTAGGAGGTTAGGAAAATGGTTATTTTTGAAAAAACTAGAGGTGTAAATTCACCAGCTGTAATGCCTAGTAAGAAAGGCGATGTTTCAAATATTCCAACGGATATGCTACGCTCTAAAAAACCTATTTTACCAGAGCAAGCAGAGTTAGATGTAGTCAGACATTATACACAGTTATCACGTAAGAACTTTTGTATAGATACGAACTTTTATCCATTAGGTTCTTGTACTATGAAGTATAATCCTCGTGCGGCACATAAGTATGCATCACTAGCCGGCTTCTTAGAAAGACATCCTTATGCAAGTGCTCAAAGTGCTCAAGGGACTTTAGAATGTTTATATGATCTGCAAGACTTGATCAAAGAACTAACAGGTATGACAGGTGTATCACTTGCTCCTATGGCTGGTGCTCAAGGTGAGTTTGCTGGTGTGGCTATGATCAAAGCGTATCATCATAAGCGTGGTGATTTTGAGCGTAATGAAATTATTGTTCCAGATGCAGCTCATGGTACAAACCCAGCTACTGCAAAAGTTTGTGGTCTAAAAGTTATTGAGATTCCAACTAAGAGATGTGGTGATATTGATCTTGAAGCTCTAGATAAGGTACTTGGTCCAAAAACTGCTGGTATCATGCTTACAAACCCATCAACTGTAGGTGTGTTTGAGAGAAATATCGCTGTGATTGCAAAGAAAGTTCATGAAGCTGGTGGCTTGCTATATTATGATGGTGCAAATCTAAATGCGATTATGGGTAAAGCACGTCCTGGTGATATGGGCTTTGATGTCCTTCATATGAACTTGCATAAAACTTTTGCAACTCCTCATGGCGGTGGTGGCCCAGGTGCTGGTCCTGTTGCTGTTAATGACAAACTAAAAGAGTTCTTACCTGTACCAATGGTTGGTAAAAAAGATGATAAGTTTGTATGGTTAGAAGAAAAAGATGTACCAAACACTATTGGTAGATTATCCGCATTTAATGGTAATATTGGAGTGTTGCTTAGAGCATATATCTATGGTGCAATGTTAGGTGGTAATGGCTTAACGGAGGCTTCTGAAATTGCAACTTTAAACGCTAACTATATGATGGCTCGTCTAAAAGAAGAAGGCTTTACAATAGCATATCCTGATAGAAGAGCTTCTCATGAATTCATCGTGACATTAAAACCAGAATTTCAGAATTATGGTGTGACAGCTACAGATTTTGCTAAATGTTTGATAGATAGAGGCGTGCATGCTCCTACTATGTATTTCCCTCTATTAGTACCAGAATGTTTGTTGATAGAACCTACTGAAACTGAAAATGTTGATAGTATGGAGAAGTTTATCCAAGCGATGGTAGAAATCAGAGATATCGCCAAGGAAAATCCTCAGTATCTAAAAGGGGCTCCGTATAATCTACCATCTCGCCGCTTAGATGATGTCAAAGCCGCGAAAGAGTTAGATATTGTTTGGCAACCACAATAGAATAACCTCATGGCTATTAAAATAAATGTCGAGAGACTTCTCGATAATTTACCAGCAGGGGTTATTGTGCATGGTATAGATACATCTGTATCATATGTAAACAAAGAAGCTCTGCGTATTCTAAACCTA
This sequence comes from Francisella sp. LA112445, assembly GCF_012224145.1. Lineage (NCBI taxonomy): Bacteria > Pseudomonadati > Pseudomonadota > Gammaproteobacteria > Thiotrichales > Francisellaceae > Francisella > Francisella sp. LA112445. Next base: position 1,701,515 of record NZ_CP041030.1, on the reverse strand, counting down.
ACTAAAGATCAAATACTTGGTAAAGATATTTTTGGTTCTCAATGGGCATTTATAGATCCTTCAGGTAAAGTTCTTGATCCGAGTGAATATCCAGTAAGTATAGCTATTCGCACTAAAAAATCTTTAAATGGCATGCTAATAGGAGTTTTAGATCTAGAGACTCGTCATCCGATATGGATTTTGATGAATCTACATTTTGACAAAGAGCAAGTAGTTGTGTCTTTTACAGATGTTTCAAAAGAGTATGAACTACCATTTAAAGAGATTGTTGATAATGCTTATGATGGTGTTTTAATAACAAGTGCGCATAATCTTGAGAGACCTTATGGACCAAAAATTGTTTATGCTAATGAATATATGCAAGATATTTCAGGATATAGCATAGATGAGCTTATTGGTAATACTCCTAGGATTCTACAGGGCAAAGATACTGATAAAAAAGCTTTATATCGGATACATAACGCTCTAAAGGCTAAAAAGGTAATAAGAGAAACTATCCTTAATTATTCAAAAGATAATAAACCTTATTGGATTGATATATCAATATTTCCTTTGCATTTGAGTAAGGATAATAAAGTTACGCATTTTGCAGCTATAGAAAGAGATGTAACAGATATCAAAAAAAATGAGCTTGCTTTAGTCGATGTCTCACGTACAGACCCTCTAACACAGTTACTTAATCGTAGAGGTTTTGATGCTCATGCTTCTGTATATACTAAGAAAGATTCTTATGCAATTGTGATATTAGACATTGATCATTTTAAGAAAATAAATGATGACTTTTCTCATTTACATGGTGATAAAGTTCTTGTGTCTTTAGCTAAGATAATTAAGCAACATTCACGTGGTGATGATTTAGCTGTAAGATTTGGTGGAGAAGAGTTCATAATTTTTCTACCAGGTACAGATAAGCATAATGCTAAAAATGTTGCTGAAAGAATACGTCTTGAGGCACAGAAAAAAAAGCTTATAATGAATGGTCATGATATTAGATATACTATAAGTTGTGGTATAGCAGCTAATGAGGGTGGTTTATCTATAAAGCAAACTTTAGAAGCTGCGGATAAGGCTTTGTATCAGGCTAAATCTCAAGGTAGAAATAGATCAGTTGTGTTTGAATAAAATTTTAGTCATAAAAAATCGTATAGTTATTAAGGAATATCTTTTTGCACATAATTTATTCTTATATTCATATGGATTTATTTTTTAAAAAGTTTTGTATTGGTATCTAGCTTTTTAATTTACAATATATAGATTAATCTGCCTATATTTAAAAGATGACAAGAAATATTTTTATAAAATTGGCTATATTAGTTTTTTGTACTGTTTTGGCAAAACAATCATTTGGATATGCGCATACTCATTTAATGCTAGAAAATAATTGTAGTACAAATGCTATTTTTACTATCACAGATAAAGATAGTGGTTATAGTTTTAAGAAGGTCATTAAACCTTATCAGTATTACGTAACTAAAGTATTATCTAATGATAATTTCCTAGTTTCGACAACTTCAAATTATAATATAGATTTCAAATCAAAAAACTCGTATGGTTCAGTTAAATATGAACTATCAAATGCTTTTTTCTATTTTGGTGAGAAGGGTGCAAATAAAGCGCTATTTAAAGATGCAATTGGCAATATAGAGGTAAACCATAGACTACATAATGATGGTTATGAGTACTATTGGACTAATTATTCTATCAATATAAAAACACTCATCAATGGCAGCTTAATTACGCCAAGCTTTACAATTTCAGCTTGCCATAAAGAGATAGATACTTTTAATAGTTTACTATTTGGTATTAAAAAAGTTCTAATATTTGGTGATAGCTTAAGTGATAAAGGTAATCTTTATAAATACTCTTTGCAGCTATTACCGAAATCTACACCGTACTATAGAGGAATGTTTTCTAATGGTGAAGTATGGTCAGAGCAATTTGCAAATAGGCTATATCTAAATAATATTTCTGTTAATAACTATGCTGTGGGAGGTAGTTCAGTTATAGTATTTCCAGAGTGGGCTGATAATGATACACCGTATGTGCTAGATGATCAGATTGGTTTATATCTTAACTTAGATTCAGATGATAATATCAAAGAAAAACTAGCTATATTTTTTGTAGGTGGGAATGACTATCTAACATCTAATCCAAAAATGGGAGATATTGATAGTGCGGTAAAGCAAGTTACAGATGGCATTATATCTGCTATTGAGAAAGTTGGAGTAAAAAAGGTAGTTATTATAGGTTTGCCAGATCTTAGTATAACTGGTGAGTCGAAGTCTCTAAAAAATCAAGATGTCTTGAAAAAAATATATATAAAGCACAATCAAATTTTAAAAACATATGCTGACAAGCATAATATGAAATTTATAGATATTGCACCAGTATTTAATGAGATGGTTAATGATACGAAGAACTTTAATAAGAAATATCATGCTGATATAAGTCTAAAGCATATTAAAGATTCATGCTGGTTGGGAGGATATTTTTTATCTGAGAAAGCAGAAATAAACAAAGCATATAATGATTTAGAAGATAAAGATAATTCTAGAGCTAATATGACCGAACTATTAGATCAGCCTTCGATGCAAAGTATTATAGATGCTGGTTATACAGGAAGTATGTGTAATAATCCGCAAAACTATGCATTTTGGGATCATGTTCATCCTACTTACCAAGTTCATCGAGCTTTGTATGATCATATTGTTAAAGAGCTTGGAGCAAAATCTTACACAAAAGAAATTATGTAAAAGTTTCTGAAAACTATCTCATAAAATAATTATTTTCATCATATTTCTCATATGTTACCAACTATATAATGCCCACCAAACAGTGGTTTTAAGGTGACAAGGACTCTTATATTTGTAATACTGTAAGTACAATTCGTTAAAGGGGATTTGATTGATGAACGAATTTAAATATGGAATGCAAGACCTCAAAGAAAAGGTCTTTACTCAAAAGTATAGTAAATACGCTCCGCAAAAAGGAGTACATTTATATCACTTTCCTGGTTCACTTTATTCACAGATTGCTAGACAAGCATTAGCTGAAAAAAATGCTAAGTATGAGAGTCATTTTGTATTAATAAATAATGCCTACCAGCAGTATGATCCTAAGTTTGTAAGAATCTCACCATTTTGTGTTGTACCTATTCTTGTTATAGATGGCAAAGTGACAAATGATGCTTATAACATTACTAAATTCGCGGATAAGTATTTTTCAATACATGCCACACTATTTCCTGTAGATAAAGAGCTTCAAAAAGAGTTTGAATATTTACAAACATTAGTAGATAAAATTGATGCGGAAGCCTTAACTTATGGCGATGTTTCGGCTGCTAAAAGACCTTTTATGTTTCGATTTCTTTCTAAAAATGGCCATCAAAATAAGATTGAAATTTTAGAAAAAAAGATAAAGAAGCACTCAAATGATCCTTTTTTAAGGAGAGCTTTTGAAAATAAGCTAAAAGCTGTCTCAAAAATAAATAATATTGTTCATAATCCAAAGTTAATGGAGCAAACTTTACAAGATACAAAACAAGCTATAACTAAACTAAGCGAATATTTGCAAAACCATAATAATGAGTTTGCTTTAGGTAAAGACTTCTCTGCTATAGATATTTATTTAGGTGTATTTTTATGGCGATTAGATTTCTTAAATCTTGGAAAATATTTATGGGGAGATAATCAATTTATAAAAAGGTATACAGAAACTCTTTGGCAAAGAGATTCGTTTAAGGAAGCTATTATTAAACCGTGGAAACAAATGAAAAAAGATATTCTTATTCCAATGCTTATTTCAAAATTAAAATCTAAATTAGGCTTTAAATCATAGATAAACAAGTGATCACTTATGAAAAGCATTTCTTAAAAATTTTTTTAAAGAGGCATATAACTGTTTGACAATGCTAAATCTTATGATTATGCTAAAAGTATGAAATTTAGTTTCATATAGAATTATAAGCTAAGGCTTATAGACGTGTTGATTTGATAACTCAGCTTGCGGACACGAAAAACAATCTGCTAAAAGGGTGCTGGATGTTCATCCTCCATCTCTCAGATTTTTCCCAAGCTAAAGAGTCTTATAAGTAGGAGAAAACTATTATGAGTAAATATTCTTTAGAAACTTTAGCCGTACACCGTTCAATTCCAGAAAAGAGTGGTTCAGTACAAACACCTATACATCAAACATCTAGCTTTGTATTTGAAAGTACAGAGCATGCTGCGAAGCTTTTTGCACTAGAAGAATTTGGTAGTATATATTCACGCTTAACTAATCCAACTGTAGATGAGTATGCTTCAAGATTAGCTAATTTACATGGTGCAGCAGGTGGTTTTGCTTGTTCATCAGGACATGCGGCACAATTTTTAATATTACTAAATCTACTTCAAAGCGGTGATCATATCGTAGCTTCTAAATATCTATATGGTGGAACTACGACGCAACTAACACACACTTTCCCTAGACAGTTTGGTTGGCAGTCGACTTTAGTTGATATAAATAGACTTGATGAAGTTAGAGATGCTATCCAAGAAAATACAAAGGCACTTTATATCGAGTCGCAATCAAATCCATCAGGAGTTATTGCTGATATAAAAGCTCTTGCAGAAATTGCTCATGAGGCTGGTATTCCGCTAATTGTGGATAATACAGTTGCTACACCATATCTACTAAACCCATTAGAGCATGGCGCTGATATTGTTTCTTATTCACTAACCAAGTATCTAAGTGGTAATGGATCTATAGTTGGTGGTGCTGTGATTGATGGAGGTACTTTTGATTGGGCAGCTAGTGACAAATTTCCACTATTATCAAAGCCTGATGCTTCATATAATAATATTACTTTTGCTAAATCTTTTGGTAATCTTGCGTTTACTGTTAGAGGTATAGCTGTGGGCTTACGTGATATTGGTGCTACACTTAGTCCATACACAGCGTTTTTGGCAATTCAAGGTTTAGAAACTTTAGGTGCTAGGCTAGATAGACATGTTAAAAATGCTGAGATAGTTGCTAGGTTTTTAAATGCTCATCCAAAAGTTAAAAAAGTAAACTATGCAGGCTTAGTAAATTCTCCATATAATCTCTTAGCTAATAAATACTTTACTAAAGGCGTAGTAGGACTACTGACAATTGAGCTAGAAGGTGGTTTTGAAGCAGGTAAGAATCTTGTGGAACAAACAAAATTATTTACTCATTGTGCAAATATTGGTGATGCTAGAAGTTTGATAATCCATCCAGCATCGACAACTCATTCTCAATTAAGTGAAGAAGAGAAAATACAATCAGGTATTTATAATGGTTTAGTTAGATTATCTATAGGTCTAGAAGATCCTAATGATTTGATTGAGGATTTAAAACAAGCTTTAGAGTGTGCGGAGGTGAGTGATGAGGGAAAGAGTGAAAAAGTCATCTGAGTATTTTAAAGACTTGAAGATAAATTTTTCAAGTAAAATTAGCTTTAAGAAAAGTAGTATTAAGCATCTTCGTATAGCTGTTGTAAATCTAATGCCTACTGTAAAAGAGACAGAAGAGCAATGGAGAGAGGTGCTTTCACAGAATAACTCTATAGTTGTCGATTTGGTGTTTTTTCATTCTTTGATAAGGCCAAGCACGCGAGTAGATAAGAGTTATTTGAGTGAAAATTATGCTAATTGGCAAGATTATAATTTTGACGATCTAGATGGTATTATTATCACTGGCGCTCCTGTAGAGTTACTAGAGTTTAAAGATGTCGATTTCTATAAAGAAGTTTGTGAAATTATAGCAAAAAGTCTTGAGCATAATATATCACTAATGCTAGTTTGCTGGGCTGCCCAAGCAGGACTAAACTATTTATATGATATCCAAAAAGAATGTTTAGATCATAAGTTATTTGGGGTGTATGAGCATAAGCCTATTAAGCACGATCATCCATTGCTAAAAGGTGTAGAGGGTCAACTTAAGGCTTGTATATCAAGACAAACAACAATAAAAGATAACAATGTTTTAAAGTATACGGATGTTATTTTAGCATCGCCTATAGATGGGTTAGATTGCTTAGTTGATAAAACCCACAATATAACATACATGTTTAATCATTTAGAATACACACAAGGTACTTTAGAAGCTGAGTATCTAAGAGATAAAGCTATAACTGATGATATAGCAAAACCATATAATTATTATAATGATAATGGGAATATAGATTACTCTTGGAGAAATGATAGAGTAACTTTTTATTCTAATTGGTTGGATATTTTAAAGGAAAACAAAGAGTAAACATTATTATAGTTATTTTTTGAAAGTAGCAACAAAATAGATAGTTATTATTGCAGATTCTAGAATTGTCCTTATATATTCTCCACTTTCTGACCAAATAAGTTCATCTACATTTACATGGTTATGGGCAAAATAGTTTCTAAAGTGATAGTAAATCATTAAATGTTTTTCTATAGGACTATTTTCTATTAAACTTATAATATCTTTCTTTATTTCACTTTTATTTTCAGGCTTAAGTTTGTTGATATAGAAATTTATTTTCTGCTTTAGGATATTATCTTTTTTATCTAATTTTACTGATTCGTTTAAGTTATTAACTTTTTCTTGAATTTGACTAATATCATTATATTCTTCAATAATTCTTATTAATTTGTTTTTATAATCCTTATTATCATTTTTAATATTATTTATTTTTTGAGATAGTTCTGACCAGCTTGTATTAGTAGTAATAGCAACTTGCCCCCGATATTCTGAAAACCTACAGCTTCCTTTTTTAAATTGTTTTATGTTGTCAAATAACCCATCTTGATTTTTAGGAACCTTATCAATAATTAGTGACTCAATTTCTAAAACAAAATTTTTAATAAGTGATTTCATTACAAACTCATTAAATTTGTTGCTGTCATAAAATCTATCTATTTCAAGACGTGAAAATACTAAATTTTGGATTTTATCATTAGCTGTAAAAACTTCTATAAGCTCATCAGCTGAAATACTTTTCTCTAAACAAATATTTATTTTATCTAATATAGTTGGGCCATTATTAGGGTTGTTGTCAAAGTGGAAATGATTTTCTTTGATATACAAAGGCAAATTTATTTGGATTTCATGAAGTGGGGATTTATTGCTTCGACATTTCACTAATTTTTTGTGGTGTGTATAGATGTGTTGAAAATCGATTTTCTTGTCTGTTAGTAGATTCATACATTCTATTATATATGTTTCAAGGTTCCACATTAATTTATACTTTTCTAAATTCTTTAGCTCGCTATGGAATTTCCATAAGAAAACTAAGAAATTGAAAAGCTCTTCTTTATTAAGCTTTTTTACTAAGGGTCTTATGAACTTGTCAAAACTAACATTTAAAGTTTCAAGAAGTTCATCATAGTTATTAAATGTATTAATGAAATTTTTGGGATTATTTTTTATATAATTCTTATGTCTAATCTCTGCGATTTTTTCAAAAAATGATATATATTTTTCAAATTCACCTTTGATATAACAAGAGCTATACTTTTGAGCTGCTATGTAAAATAATAACCATTCAGGGTATAGTGTTTTTTCTTCTTTTAAATTATTAAGGTGATATTTTGTTTCTATATAACTACATAGCTCTTCTTTGCTATATCTATGAACTGGTAGAGGATTAATTAGCTTATTTTCTAAATTATAGCTAGAGAGCTCATCTTTTGAAATTTTCAGAGAGTTGTTCTTGCAAAGCTCTAGGAAATTTTTTTCATGGAAATAAATTCTTTGTCCTTTTGTGTTTGAGATTTTAAAATCTTTATTTAATTCTAGGCTAAATATAGTCATTACAATCCCCAAGCTTTAATAATATCTTTTTCAGAGATTTCCCTTTGATTGAGATTTTCAAAATAAATCATATATTGCTTTATAAGTTGGGCAATATACATATCTTCACCTGAGATATAGAAAATATTATTTTTATTACAGTATTCTAGTAGATGATTTTTCTTATTATCCTTTTCAGGCATAGCATGACAAAATACTATTTTTGCATTTTTAACTAAATCTATAAATTGAGTATTTTGCTCTAGATTAGCAGATGATGAAATAGGGGTTGCATCAACTACTAGATCGTAAGGCCCTTCAAAGTGGGGGATGTTATCTATACCAAGTTCTTTTCTCTTTTGAGCTACTTTCTCAGCATTTCTACCAATAATAGTTACTTTGATACCTAAATCTTGTAGCACTTTAAAAGCAACACCAGAGACGCCACCATTGCCATAAATCACAGCAGTTTTGATATCTTGTTTAGATTCTTTTATACCTTTAGCTAAAGCTGTTTGTAAGCCATAGCAATCAGTATTATAACCATAAAGTTTACCATCTTTATTAATAATAGTATTTACAGCTAAAGTCTGTTCGGCAAGAGGCTCAACATAATCTAAGAAAGGGATTACTTTTGATTTTAGACCATTATGAGCTGTAACAGTACCACCATTTATAAAAGGTGCTCTAATTGCATCAGTATAAGTCTTTGCTGAGATTTCTCCCTCAAATGTGAAATAACACAGATTTAGACCTAATTTTTGTATAGCGGTGTTATGCCTTGTTATCGAAGAATTACTACCTGATGTTGATAGTAAGAATTTAGTTTTAGTATTTATAGGAGTTTTAAAGATATCTAACATATATTTACCTATGATTTAACTATGGATAATCATTAATGAGTGAGACCTTAGGCTTGGAAGCTCGCCAACGCTAACCTTTTGTATGGTTTCTGTGCCAGCTTGTCTATAGTTAGCAACAATATGCCACTCTTTACTATCAGGTTTTGGTAAAAGATCATTTATATCATAATTATCAATAGCCGTTGCATTATAAATTATAACAATATCTTTCCAACTATCACCGTTAGCATAGTTTTTAAAATGAGAGATAATAACTCCTGATTTACTATCATGATGAGCGGTTGTTATGTTTAGGTTTTTATCAACAATTTCTCTATCATTTATACTAAATGCAGGATGCTCCTTACGTAGTTTTATAAGTCCTTTAACATAGTCAAAAAAGTCTTTGTAGTGAAGTTTATCAGACCAATGGAAAGCATTTATCTCATCGCCACTTTTATAGCTGTTATGATCGCCTTGTTTAGTTCTTAAAAACTCTACACCACCATGAAGAAATGGTATCCCTTGGGCAGTTAAGATTATTCCTAAGGCTAGGGCGTTTTGACGCACAAGAGTACTTTGGAAAATATCACTAGGTATATTCTTCCTATAGCAGTTTGTTGCGATATTATGATTTTGACTCTTTTCTATTTGATCCCATAGTGTATAGTTATCATGAGCATCAGCATAGTTGATAGATTCATTTGGTTTAGCAGTTAAGTTATGGATAGAGCCTCTTAAACCTTCAATAACGTTACCCATATTTTCAGGATTATGAGGGTTACCATTTATAAATCCATTGCCAGGATTATTATTACCACGAATAGCATCTCTAAATGAATCGTTAAAGATAGAGAAGTCTTGGTTTCGTTGAGTACCTCTATAAGTACCATTAGTCAAAGGTGAGTGATCAGCTTTCCATGGCTCACCGTAGATTATCACATTTGGATCGACTTGTTTTACTTTGGTTACTATATTTTTGATGGTATCTAAGTCAATCAACTCCATTAGATCAAAACGAACACCATTTATCTTATAGTTTTTAACCCAGTGAACAACAGAATCTTGGATAAATTTACTTATCATAGGACGCTCAGTTGCTAACTCGTTACCACAGCCTGAGCCGTTGGTGAAATTACCAAACTCATCAGTTCTAAAGTAGTATTTAGGTACAATCTTATCTAGATTTGATGTGTCAGTCATATGGTTATAAACCATATCCATGACGACACCTATACCTTTTTGATGGAATTTTAGAATCATTGTTCGAACACCCTTGATTCTTTGAGTTGGATCATAGGGGTCCAGAGAATAACTACCATCTGGGGCATTATAGTTTTTAGGGTCATATCCCCAGTTTCTATTGTCTTCTTCATTAATTCTCTTCTCATCAACAGAAGAAAAATCAAATATAGGCAATAGATGTACATGCGTAATACCAAGTTCAACTAAGCTATCTATTCCCGTTGAGACTTGTTTATTGCCATCATTATAAACTGAATTTTCCTCTACAGCTCCAAGGAATTTACCTCGAAGATTTTCATCTATGCCACTTTCAGGACTTATTGTGAAATCACGTAGATGTACTTCATAAAGAATAGCATCATCTTTACTAGCGATATTTTGTGATTGATCCTCAAGCCAGTTTTCTGGCATTAGATCAGGATTACCAAGATCTACCAAGAAACCGCTATCGCCATTTATACCCAAACCGCATGTGTAAGGGTCTACTGCATAAGTTATTTTTGTATAGATGTTTCCTCGAGGATCTAAGTCATCAAAATACAGTCTATACAAATAGTATTTATTTTCATAACTGTTACGATTGATTTCTATATGATGTGTTCCATATTCAGGTTCTGGTATTAATTCATATGAGAAATCAGCTTGTTCTTTGTTGTTAGCTAAATCTTTGTTATATAAAAGGACTTCAACTTTTTTAGCTGTGGGTGCCCATAGTCTTAGAGATATTGTATTTTGACTAAAAGTCACTCCCATATCATTTTTAGGGTAGTAAAATTTATCTAAGTAATTTCTCATTAATACTTTCGTTGGTAAAAAGGTATTATTTGCACGAATTTCAACTAAATCTGAGCCTTTTATGTCTTCAGGAAGGTTTGTGAATATTACCTGTTGTGACTTCTCTTTTACAATAATATCAACATCCTTAGCTTTATTAGAGTTTATCCATAACTCAAATATTGTCCCAACTAGAGGTCTATCTGAGAGGTGAACCTTGATTTTATCACTCTCATCCATCACAGCATATTCGATTCTAGGATTTGTTCTGTTTATAACATCAACTAACGATGTATAAATACAGGTATCACCATGGATAATGTAGTAGTTGTTATATTGTTCAGATATATCAAAAGAGTTTGTTTGTTCACTCCATTCATTATGCCAATTTATGCCCCATGTTTTTTTTCTTGCGATAACATTATCTTTATCACATAAAGCATAAAAACCAAAATCACTTTGACTAGATAGAAATACTATTTCAGTGGTTTGATCTTCACTATATGTCCATAAATCCCAGCTGAAATTTTCACCATGATATTGACGATCTTTTTTTATGAAATGTACTAGAGCGCCTTGGCGTTTTTCTCTGACAATCTCAAAACTCTTTTCAGCGGTGATCGATGGATCTTGTTTGCTAAAGCATTTGATATTTATTTGAGAGATTTCTTCACTAATATTCGGATCAACAAAAAGCTTATTATCCGTAATGTGTATTTGGGGATTTTTAGGGTAAACCTGCCAATCTACATCAACAATTTTGTAACGTTGGCTAACTGATTTTGTAACTGCAACTAAGTCAACTTTATAACCTAAAGCTATAAAATTTTCTGATGATTTGATTTCAAGCTTATTTGAACTAACGAGCCAGTTGAAACTTAGAGGAATAAAATCATTATCATTGATTGAGACCTTAAACTCATTACCATCTCGATCAACTAATATAAAAGAATACTGGTTTGTACCTGGTACAAGGTTATTTATAGAAAATATATCTTTATTTAGCCATAAGCTACCGTCATCATTATCTATAGTCCATGTTAGTTTTAGGTCTTCTTGCTTTTTCCAGTCGTTAAATTTCCCAACAACATAACCATGTAAGAACCCATTTGCTTGTATTCTAAATCTAATACTATTTGTTTCAAAATCTAGACTAATATCATGAGCAACATTTAGCAAACTAAAGTTTCCATGCTTGTCCTGAATCCATATGTTTTGATCTATTGTTTGCATATAATATAATTCTCTTTAAATTAAGATATACGTGTGATTATTTTTTTGAGGCTACCGGTTTTAGAACTAATGTAGCCATTGGAGGTATCTTGATGCTGACTCTTTGATCAAAGCCATGAGAAGCCTCTGGTTCTGTAAATATTTTATCTTCAATAACTTGCCCAGAGCCACCGAATTTAAGTTCATCTGAGTTAAATACTTCTTTATATGAACCTGCTTTTGGTACGCCAATGTGATAATCATAATACACTTCGGGAGTGAAGTTACATATAAAGACTAGATGATTACCAGCTTTGTCACTTCTGATAAAAGATAGGATACTTTGTTCAGAGTTGTTAGCATCTATCCATCTAAAGCCATGATGATCATAGTCACATTCCCATAGAGCTGTCTCGCTACGATAAAAATCATTTAATTCTTTAAAAAATTCTAACGTTTGCTTATGAGAGTCATACTCATCAACAACTTGCCACTGTAATTGTTCATATTCACGCCACTCAACAAATTGTCCAAATTCGCTACCCATAAATATAAGTTTCTTGCCAGGATGACCTATCATATATGTCATATATAAACGTAATCCAGCATATTTGTTCCATAAGTCTCCCCACATTTTATTGATCAGAGATTTCTTACCATGGACAACCTCATCATGAGATATTGATAAGATAAACTTCTCTGAGTAGTGGTAAACCATAGAGAAGGTAATTAAATTATGATGGTATTTACGATAAATAGGATCTAGAGCAATATAGCGTAGCGTATCATTCATCCACCCCATATTCCATTTAAAATCAAAGCCAAGACCACCGTCTGCTACAGGTGTTGAAATATCTGGCCAAGATGATGATTCTTCAGCGATCGTTAAAATACCTTTGCAAGTATGCTTAAGTACACTGTTTAGCTCTTTTAAGAAAGCTATTCCTTCTAAATTTTCATGGCCACCATAGATGTTTGGTTCCCATTGACCATCTTCACGATCATAATTTAAGTAAAGAATATTTGATACCGCATCAACTCGAATTCCATCTATATGAAACTCATTTAGCCAATACATCGCATTTGATATTAAAAAGCATTTGACTTCATTTCGACCTAGATCAAAGTTTTTTGTCCCCCAGCCTTTATTTTCTGCTTTGTTATAGTTTTGGTATTCATAACAAGGACTACCATCAAAATTGATCAAACCATGTATATCTTTACAGAAATGACCTGGAACCCAATCTAAAATTACACCGATGTCTTCACAATGAAGTTTATCTACAAGGCGTTTTAGACCCATAGGATCACCATGGCGACTATTCACAGAGTAAAAACCTGTTGGTTGATATCCCCAAGATGCATCTAAAGGATGTTCATGAAGAGGCATAAACTCAACGTGCGTATATCCCATTTCCTTAACATATTTAGGAAGAGTTTCTGCTATTTCATCATAGCTCATAAACTCACCATCTTTAGTTTTCCAAGATGCTAGGTGTAGTTCATAGGTATTTATTGGAGTTTCATAATGATTGGTCTTAGCTCGCTTTTCTAGCCATTTCTCATCGTGCCATTTATATTCTGTTTTTGTATTAATGATAGAGGCTGTATTAGGTCTTAATTCAGACAAAACAGCATATGGATCACTTTTGTGAACTTCTTGATTAGTATGTTTGCTTGTAACAACGAATTTGTACTTATCACCATTTTTTGCCTCTGGTATAAACACACTCCATAAGCCAGCTTCGCTTATTGGCTTCATGTAGTAATTATCATTGATACCCCAGTAACTAAAATCACCAATTACACAGATACTTTTTGCATTAGGAGCCCATGTTGTAAACCTAATTCCTGTTATACCATTTTCTTTAGCTTCATGCGCACCCATAAAACTATATGCATAGATGTGTTTGCCTTCGTGAAAATAATATTTATCTAGATCGCCTATGTTAGTTTCAGTATTGCATTGTTGTTTTAAATCTTTCATAAAAGCTCCCAAATCTAAATATAAAATTAATACATCCTTTATAAAAATAGGATTTACTAAAAAGTTTATAAACATCCTTGTTTTATACTAACAAATTATTGATAGCTATAGTATTAATAACTTTATTTCAGCTAAATAAATTATCCAAAAATTACAATAAAAAAATCTATAAATAATAAATTTATTAGTTATTCTAAATTATGAAAGATAGTGATAAGATGAATAATATACTAGTTTTATTTATGGAATGTTGGTTATGTATTAATCAATAAAAACATCAAGGATAAAATAAAGAAAATGGCAATTCAAACTGTATCAACAAAACCGTTTGCTAATCAAAAACCAGGAACATCTGGACTACGTAATAAAGTCAAAGCTTTTAAGCAACCTGGTTATCTAGAAAACTTCGTTCAATCAACTTTTAACTCTTTAGATAACATAGCTGGAAAAACCTTAGTGGTAGGTGGAGATGGTAGGTATTACAATAAAGTTGCAATACAAACTATTATCCGTATAGCTGCAGCTAATAAGTTTTCAAAAATAATAGTTGGTCATAACGGGATATTATCAACTCCTGCTGCTAGCTGTGTGATTAGAAAGTATAAAGCTTTTGGAGGCGTAATTTTATCTGCAAGTCATAATCCAGGAGGTCCAAATGGTGACTTCGGTATAAAGTATAATATTTCAAATGGCGGTCCAGCACCGGAAAAAATCACAGAAAAGATTTATCAAGAAACTCAAAGTATTGATAAGTACTATATAAGTGATGCTAGCCAAGATGCTATTGATTTAAGTAAAGTTGGTACATATGCAATAGAAAGTACAACTGTAGAAGTCATTGACTCAGTAGCAGATTATGCTGAATTAATGCAACAAATATTTGATTTTGACAAGATTCGTGAACTTTTTAAAAAAGGCTTTAAAGTTCGTTTTGATTCTATGAGTGCGGTTTCTGGCCCTTATGCAAAATATATTTTTGAAACAGTATTAAATGCTCCTGCAGGAACTGTCGTTAATGCAGAACCTTTAGAGGATTTTGGTGGTTTACATCCTGATCCTAATCCAGTAAATGCCGCAGATCTAGTAAAACACATGCGCGGTGGTGAATATGATTTTGGCGCAGCCTCTGATGGTGATGCAGATAGGAATATGATTGTTGGTAAAAAGATTGATGTAGCACCATCAGATAGCTTAGCTATTATGGCTGCTAATGCAAATTTTATTCCTGCATACTCGAAAGGTCTTAAAGGTGTTGCAAGATCTATGCCAACATCAGCAGCTGTCGATAGGGTGGCAGAGTCTTTAAATATTTCTTGTTATGAGACTCCTACAGGTTGGAAGTTTTTTGGTAATCTTCTCGATGCTAATGAAATTACCCTTTGTGGTGAAGAAAGCTATGGAACAGGTTCTGACCATATTCGTGAAAAAGATGGTGTTTGGGCTGTTTTATATTGGTTAAACTTAGTAGCAGCAACAAATAAGAGTATAGATGATTTAGTGGCTGAACATTGGCAAAAATTTGGCCGTAACTTTTATTCTAGACATGACTATGAAGCTATTGATAGTGAAATTGCTAATGAAATTATGACTTCATTAAGACAAAAAGTATCACAATTACAAGGGAGTAAACTTTGTGGTCAGATCGTAGAAAAGGCCGATGATTTTAGTTACAAAGATCCAATCGATGGTTCAGTTTCAAATCACCAAGGTATAAGAGTTATTTTAGAAGATGGCTCGCGTATTGTATTTAGACTATCTGGTACAGGAACGCAAGGAGCTACTTTAAGGGTATATTTAGAGAAATATGAAGCAGATGTTAATAATTTTGACATCCCAACACAACAGGCCCTAGCAGAGCTAGTAGATGCTGCAGAGAGTCTAACAAATATTAAATCTTTAACGGGAATGAAAGAACCAACTGTTATAACATAATTCTTAAGAAAAATATTAAACAAAGGAGTTAATAATATTATGAAAAATCCTGATACTTCACCAAATCATCAGTTGTATAAAAAAGCTATGGCGCTAGTTTTAGCAGGAGGCCGTGGCTCACGTTTATATAATCTTACGGATACTCGTGCAAAGCCTGCAGTTTATTTTGGTGGTAAGTTTAGAATTATAGATTTTGCTTTATCAAACTGTTTGAACTCTGGGATACGTAAGATAGGTGTTGTAACTCAATACAAGTCACACTCGTTGTTACGTCACTTACAGCGCGGATGGGGCTTTTTAAGAGGGGAGTTAAATGAGTTTATAGATTTGCTTCCAGCTCAGCAAAGAGTTAATGAAGAGCATTGGTATAGAGGTACCGCTGATGCAGTTTATCAGAATATTGATATTTTACGTTCATATTCTCCAGAGTACGTAGTTGTGCTAGCAGGTGATCATATTTATAAAATGGATTATTCAGTAATGCTACGTGATCATGTTAAAAGCGGCTATAAATGTACAGTAGGCTGTGTTGAAATCCCTAAAGAAGAAGCATTTGCATTTGGGATAATGGGTATTAATGAAGAGCGTGAAATTACAGGCTTTATTGAGAAGCCCCAAGAAAATGCACCAACGATTCCAGGTGATTCTGATAGATGTTTAGCGAGTATGGGGATCTATATATTTAATTCAGATTATTTATATGATCTACTTGAAGAAGATATTGCAAATGGTGCATCAAGTCATGATTTTGGTAAGGATATTATTCCAAGAGTAGTAAAAGAACAACAAGCTTTAGCCCATCCTTTTAGTATGTCATGTGTACCAAGAGGTGATGGTGTTGAACCATACTGGAGAGATGTTGGAACTATAGATGCTTTTTGGGAAGCAAACCTTGACTTAGCTGCAAATATTCCTGAGCTGAATCTTTATGATAAAGACTGGCCTGTTTGGACTGCTCAAGAGCAGTTACCTCCTGCAAAATTTGTTCCAGATCAAAAAGGCAATCATGGTATAATTACAAATACTTTGACTTCTGGTGGCTGTATTGTACTAGGCTCAGAGCTTTCGAAAACATTAATGTTTTCAAATGTTAGAGTATTATCATACTGTAAAATTGATCAGTCAGTAATTATGCCTGATGTAGTTATTGGCGAGAATTGTCGCTTGAAAAAGGTTATAATTGATAAGGGATGTAATATTCCTGCTGGTATGGTAATAGGTGAGAATCCTGAAGAAGATGCTAAAAACTTCTTTAGAACTGAAAAGGGTGTAGTATTGGTTACTAAACCTATGATTGATAAATTAAACAAAAAAAGCTAATTGAACTTATAAGAGAAAATCATGCGAGTTTTACATGTTTGTAGTGAATTATATCCATTACTAAAAACAGGGGGGCTTGCAGATGTAACAGCTGCATTGCCTCCAGCATTGTCAGAGTTAGGAGTTGATAGTCGGGTATTAGTTCCTGGCTTTCCTGCTTTTATGGACAGTGTTGAAGAAAAAGAGTTGTTAATAGAATTATCAACAAATTTTGATGATCAAGTATCTATATTTTTAGCAAGAATTCCTAACACAAAAATCAAAATATATGTAATTGATGTACCTGCTTTATACAATCGTCCAGGAAATCCTTATGCAGATAAGGATAATAAAGAGTATGCAGATAACTATAAAAGGTTTGCTTTATTAGGATGGGTTGCTGCCGAGTTAGTAAAAGGTCTTGATTGTCAATGGATTCCTAATATCGTACATGGACATGATTGGCATTCAGGACTAGTTCCTGCTTATATAAAAGCAGCTGAAATTACAACAGGCATAAAAAGCGTTAAGTCTGTATTCACTATACATAATTTAGCATATCAAGGGCTTTTTCCTATGGATATTTTTCCAGAGTTAGGGTTGCCTAAAGATTTCTTAGATATGGATGGCATGGAGTTTTATGGTCAAATATCTTTCTTGAAGGCAGGTTTGAGTTTTGCTGATAAGATAACTACTGTTAGCCCTACATATGCAAAAGAAATTCAATCACATGAGCAAGGCTGTGGTTTAGATGGATTACTTTCTAAGAGGAAAAATGATTTATATGGTATCTTAAATGGGGTTGATCCAAATGTGTGGAATCCTCGAATAGACCCTGTTATAAAAAATAAATACTCGAAAGAGTCTGTTGCTATAAGTAAAGCTAAAAATAAATCATTCTTACAGAGAGATAAAGGACTTAAAGTACAAAATACAGCACCTTTATTTGGTTTAGTGAGTCGTTTAACTGAACAAAAAGGGTTACATCTTGTTATTGCTGGTTTAGAAGAGATCATATCTAAAGGTGGTCAACTTGTTTTATTAGGAAGTGGCGATCGAATTTTAGAAGATGAGTTTAAGGCAATAGCAGAGAAATATCCTGATTCTGTATCTGTATATATAGGTTATGATGAAAAATATGCTCATGAAATTGTTGCAGCTTGTGATGTTATCTTGGTACCATCTCGTTTTGAACCGTGTGGTTTGACACAGCTTTATGGATTAGTTTATGGAACTTTGCCTCTTGTTCATAAGGTCGGAGGCTTGGCAGATACTGTGACAGATACATCATTAGAGAACTTAGCAGATAATACAGCAACAGGATTTGTATTTGAGAAGTTTACTATAGATGATTACAAGAGAGCTATTCGTAGAGCTTTTGCATTATACGATCGTAAAGTTGATTGGAGAAAGGTCAGAAAAACAGCTATGCAACAGGATGTAAGTTGGAGTGCTTCGGCAAATAAATTGCATAGTATTTATCAACAGCTAATTCAAGAAATAGATTAAAAAAATCTCATATATCTTGTATAGAAAATGTTTTAATGACATTATATTGCCTAATTACATCAATATTTTTTAAATGAAGTAAATTTCTTATTAAAGGTTTTATTAAAATGAATGAAAAAAATCCCATTGAATTATATCTTGAAAAAACATTAGATTGCAAGGTAAGTCTAGCAAATGATCAAGACTTATACTACGCGCTATTAACTTATGCAAAAGAACAAACACAAAAGCTTCCTGAGCAAGATTATAAAAAGAAGATTTACTATATCTCTAGTGAATTTTTGATTGGTAAAATGCTAATTAGTAATCTAATTAATCTAGGTGTTTATGATGATATTTGTCAGATACTCAAAGATAATGGTAAAGATATCGTACAAATAGAGGAATTTGAGCCAGAACCATCATTAGGTAATGGAGGTTTAGGAAGATTAGCAGCTTGTTTCTTAGATTCTATAGCATCTTTAGGTATTCCTGGGACAGGTATTAGCTTGAATTATCACTATGGTTTATTTAAACAGAAATTTAAAAACAACAGCCAAAATGAAAAACCAAATCCATGGATAGAAAAGTTAGGATGGTTAAATAAAACGGATGTTAGCTATAAAGTAGACTTTAATGATTTTAGTGTTAAGTCTCAGTTATGTGAGATTGATGTTGTTGGTTATAAAAATAACTTTGTAAATAAGTTATGCTTATTTGATATAACTAGTGTTGATCCTGATGTGATAGAAGATGATATCACATTTGATAAAACTGCTATTGAAAAGAATCTGACATTATTCTTATATCCAGATGATAGTGATGAGGATGGACATCTTTTAAGAATTTTCCAACAATACTTTATGGTTAGTAATGCTGTGAGTTTAATCTTCTCAGATATTATTAAAAATGGCCACTCATTAGAAAGTTTACCTGAGCATGCTGTTGTACAGATTAATGATACTCATCCAACTTTAGTTATCCCTGAACTAATTCGTCAGTTAGTTGCAAATGGTATTGATATAGATAGAGCTATAGAGCTTGTTAGTAAGACTACTGCTTATACAAACCATACTATTTTAGCTGAAGCTTTAGAAAAATGGCCTTTAAGATATTTAGAAAAAGTGTTATCTAAAGAGATGGTTGGAATTATTAAATATTTAGATAGAAAAGTTAAGGAGCAATATAAAGATCATGAGCTTGCAATAATTGATGAAAACAATCGTGTCCATATGGCTCATATTTGTATTCATTATAGCTTTAGTGTAAATGGTGTTGCGGCACTTCATACTGATATTTTAAAGAATTCAGAATTAAAACATTTTAATGATATATATCCAAATAAATTTAATAATAAGACTAATGGTATTACATTTAGACGTTGGTTATTACAAGCAAATCCAGAGTTAGCATCTTATCTAAAGAGTTTAGTAGGTGATAGTTTCATTCAAGATTCTAAGCAGTTAGAGAAGTTATTGGCATATCATAATGATAAAAATGTATTAGCTAAACTTGATGAGATCAAAAAAACTAAAAAAGAACAGTTTATAGAGTTTGCAAGTTATTACTCAGGTGTTGATCTTTTAAAAGATGGTATTTTTGATGTCCAAATCAAACGTATTCATGAGTATAAGCGTCAGCAGATGAATGCTTTGTATATTATTCACAAATACCTTGAGATCAAGTCAGGTCTATATCCAAAACCTAAGCGTCCAATTAACTTTATTTTTGGTGGTAAGGCTGCTCCTGCTTATACGGTTGCTAAGCACATTATTCATTTGATTCTATGTTTACAAGAGTTAATTAATAATGATGAGGAAGTTAATCAACATATTCGTGTACTTTTTGTTGAGAACTATAATGTAAGCGTTGCTGAGAAATTAATTCCGGCTACAGATGTGTCTGAGCAAATATCTTTGGCTTCTAAAGAGGCTAGTGGTACAGGGAATATGAAATTTATGCTAAATGGAGCTATTACTCTTGGCACTATGGATGGTGCTAATGTTGAGATAGCTGAGTTAGTAGGAAGTGCTAATATTTATACATTTGGTAAAGATAGTGATACGATTATTGATTTGTATAAAACTAGTGGTTATAAATCGATTGATTATTATCATAATCCAGTTATTAAAAATGTTGTTGATTTTATAATTTCTCCAACACTACTATCAATTGGTGATAAAGATAAGCTAATTCCTTTATTTAACGAATTGATAAGTAAAGACTGGTTTATGACTTTGATAGATTTGGTTGAGTATATCAAAGTTAAAGATCAAGTATTTAGAGATTATGAAGATCGTGAGCATTGGTTAAGAATGAGCTTAGTAAATACAGCTAAATCTGGCTTCTTTAGTTCTGATAGAACTATTAGCCAATATAATAAGCATATTTGGAAGATATAGTAATTATATTTTGATAAATGACTGTCATACTACGGCTTGACCGTAGTATCCATCCTTATTGACTGAATTATCAATGGATTCTATGGTCGATGCCATAGAATGACAATTTATACTGGAGCTTTTGTGGAAAAAACTGGAGTTTTATTAGCGATATCAAGTCTTCCTAGTCAGTTCGGAATAGGTGATTTAGGTAAAAATGCTTATAGATTTATCGATATCTTAAAACAAGCAAATATAAAGATATGGCAGGTGTTACCACTTACACCGTTAGGCTATGGAAATTCACCGTATCAGTCTAGCTCATCTTTTGCAGGAGATGAAATATATATAGCTATTGATAACTTAGTTGAGATAGGTTTACTAGATGAATCTGATATTAAATATTATAATGCTGATTCAGATAAAGTTGACTATGAAGTTGTTCGACTACATAAAAATAAACTACTACAAAAAGCTTTTGAGAACTTCAAAGTATCTAGTGATAAAAGTATTAAATTAGAATATCAAAAGTTTATTGATGAAAATAGTTGGGCATTAAACTATGCTATTTTTAAAGCTTTCAGAAAAGCTAATAATAATCAAGCTTGGAATCTTTGGCCACAAGAGTATAAAAATTGGATCAAGGATAAGTCTATAAAGCTTGAAGAATATCAGTCAGATATTGATTATGAACTATTTTTACAATATGTATTTTATAAGCAATGGTTTAAGCTAAAAGAATACGCCAATCAAAATTCTATACAAGTCATGGGAGATTTACCTATTTATTTAGGTTTTGACTCTGCAGATGTATGGGAACATCAAAATGTATTTTTATTAGATAAAGACCAAAATCCAACATTTGTAGCAGGAGTTCCACCAGATTTCTTTTCAGAGACAGGGCAATTATGGGGAAATCCATTATATGACTGGGATAGATTAGAAGAGACTGGCTTTGAATTTTGGATAGAGCGCTTAAAAGGTAATTTTAAGCTATTTGATATTGTTAGGATTGATCATTTTAGAGCCTTTGATACATATTGGAAGATTCCAGCAGGTGCTGAGACAGCTATCAATGGTGAATGGATAGAAGCTCCAGGATATAAGTTTTTTGATACTGTTTTTGAGAAATTACCTAATGCAAATATTATTGCTGAAGATCTTGGAGATTTACGTCCTGAAGTATTAGAGCTACGCGATCATTATAATTTAAAAGGGATGAAGGTTTTTCCTTTTCACTTTGATCTGAAGACTGGTAGTTTTATTGAAGATGCAAATATTGTTGCTTACTCAGGAACTCATGATAATAATACGCTAAAAGGTTGGTATTTTGATGAGCTAAATAGATACCAAAGAAAACTTTTAAAACGTTACTTTAGAGCTAATGATAGAAATATTTTTAGAAAAATTATTAAGTATCTACTTAACTGTGATGCTGAATATGTCATTCTATCAGTACAAGATATTTTAGAATTAGGTAGTGAGGCTAGACTAAATACTCCTGGTACTGTGGGTGAACCTAATTGGGAGTGGAAGCTGGTTGATTTTGATGAGGTGAATCAATTTATATAGGAGTTTGGGTTAGAGTTTTAATCCCGTAGTATATGTGTTTATAATAGATATATTAAGAGTTGTTAAGTGCTTACTGAAAGTATGGTAGAAGAAAAAAAGATTAATGATGTAGTTTTCAATTTCATTGAAAATATGGATGCTCTTAATGAAAGTGCTCCTTTAGTCTTATCTGTCGTTGCCACAATGGCAGCTAAGCTTACTAATGCTCACGGTGATTACTTAGAGAAATATGGTGAAATTACCAAGCAAGATGAAGAAAAAAAGGTCTACTCTGTACCCGTTGAACGACAAGGAAGAGTTAGGTGGCTTAGAGAAAAGTCGAGTAGTTTAAGAACATCAATTGATTTAATTCCTCGTAATTTTTTAGTTTCTTATGTTAGCGAGTTTGATTGCTTCTTAGGTTCTTTGTTAAGAGTTTTATATACGAATAAACCAGAGTTGCTTAATGATAGTTCTAGGCAAATTACCTACGTAGATTTGTTAGCTTTCGAATCGCTAGAAGATGTAAAAGAGCATGTATTAGAAAAAGAGATCGAATCAGTTTTAAGGAAGAGCCATTCAGAACATTTTGCAATCCTTGAAAATAAGTTTAATTTAAAGTTACGAAAAGACTTGGATATTTGGAGTGACTTCATTGAGATTACAGAAAGACGTAACCTTTTTGTTCATGCAAACGGTATTGTTTCAAGTCAATACATAAAGGTTTGTAGTCAGCATGGTTGTGATCTTAATGATATTTCTGTTGGTGATCGATTAACAGTAACTAGTGAATATCTATCACATGCTTATAAAGTAATTTATGAGATCTCAGTAAAGCTTGCACACGTTCTTTGGAGGAAGCTGTTCCCTGATGAGAGAGAAGAGGCTGACAATAGTTTAAATAATGTTGGCTTTAATCTAATCTTGAAAAGTAAACATGAACTTGCAGCTGATTTGTTAGAGTTTTCTATATCGTTACCAAAGCATCATAATGAAACTATTAAAAGAATGATGGTTATTAATTTAGCTCAAGCATACTTGAGGTTAGATAAAAAGGATAAATGCCAAGGTGTCTTGAAACGGTTGGATTGGAGTGCTACTGGTTACGTATTCAAATTAGCTGTAGCTGTATTGAATGAAGAAAATGAATCTGCAGCTAAACTTTTGAAAACAGTTGTAGCTGCAGAGGATTTAACAGAAGAAGAAATTGTTGAGTGGCCTTTATTTGAAGAGTTCAGAAAAACAGAACCATTTCTAAATGTATTTAAAGAGCTATTTAATAAAGATTATGCTGAGCAAGAAGAGTTAGTTAAAGAAGAGTTTAAAAACCATATGGATAGCGTATTTTCTATTAAACAAGAAAATGTGGAAGAAACAAATGATGATGACAGGGTAGAGATAGAAACAATAGAATCTACTGCTAAAGAGGTAGAGCAGACTCTTGAAGATAGAAGTACGTAGGCGGAAATCTCTAAAATATCCCAAAGATCCCCGTGTCAAGCACGAGGATGACGGTGATTTTACTTATAAGATTGGAGTATAATTTAAATCAAAAATCTTTTATAGATAATTAAATAGACTTATATTAAAGATCTTCAGTTTCTGTGTAGTAATAAATAGGCAGATCAATATTATACCTTAATACTTCAGCACCAAAAATTTGGTTAAATATAGGTACAGACTGAAGGTTGCCACTCATAGAAACTATATATCTAGTAAATATTTCTTCAGGCATAAAGAATGATAGGTTTGTTAGGCTATTATCTTGTTTATCATCAACAATATCTTTTAGTTTATTTTGCCATTCTGCAAAAGCTGTCTTATAGTCACCTTTTGCTTTATACAACTCTCCTGCAAGTATATATGCTTCACATAGTGCAAATATAGAGCCTTGTCCTGCTAATAATGAAGGGGCACTTGAGGCATCTCCTGTTAATGCAACTCTGCCCTTATGCCAGCTATCCATTTTTACTTGGCCAACATTACCAAGAAATATTTCATCAACATTTTCAAGATTCTCTAATATTTTATGAACTTTACCACCAAATCCTTTAAAAATAGATTTTAATAAGTCTTTTTTATCTTGTAATGTCTTAGGATGGTTATCAACCAAGTCTTTATCAAATACAAACGTACACACACTAGTTTCTTTATCATTAAAAGAGATTAAAGAAGCTTGCTTATCTCTATCTAAAAAAAGTTCGTAAGAGTCTTCATCAGTGTGTACACTGGCATCATGATTATAAAATGAAGCAATATAAGTATTTATGTCAATTTCTTGATATTCTTCTTTTTTAAATGCTAATGAGCGAATATGAGAGTGAAAACCGTCAGCTCCTATGATTAGATCAAAGCATTCCTTTTTACCATCAGAGCGTTCTATGATAATACCATTATTATCTTCTTCAAAACTAGATATATAAGTGTCAAAAACTACATTAGTTTTTTCAAGATTTTTGTAGAGTATAGATAAAAGATCAAATCTTTTTATGCTAATAAACTTACCGTAGTTTTTTCTTATTATTGATGAGACTTCGACTGTATTAGAGTTTTTGCCTGTATGATTATAACACTTTAAATGCTTTAAGTTGATGACTTTATTTTTGATGTCATCTAGTAGTTCCATCCTTTTTAATACCTCGTATCCTGAACCCCAGCAGTTAATGAGATATCCTTCAGGAGGTAGCTTTTGTTTTTTCTCAAATACAACTACTTCAAAACCATATTTTCTAAGCCACCAAGCTAAAGATAAACCAGCAACCCCCGCACCATTAATTGCTATTCTCATTAACTATATATTTATATATTTTAAATTTAGCAACTGATTTTATATGAGTACTAAAGAAAGTCAAATAATATCTACTTATACTTAATCTATGATTAATAAGTTTTTAAAAGTTATTGTTTTTTATATGTAAGAATTATATTAATAGGGTTTAGGTAATAAATTTTCATAATAATCAAAGCTAGATATTTTTATATAATATTTATTAACATCCAAATATGGTAAAATCTTTTACAAAATTATAGTTATGTGAAATTTTTAATTAGTATGCTTACATTTCAAGAAATTATTTTAAAGTTACATCATTACTGGGCATCTAAAGGATGTGCTATTATTCAGCCATTAGATATGGAAGTAGGTGCTGGTACATTTCATCCAGCGACAACTCTAAGAGCAATAGGTCCAGAGCCATGGACAGCAGCTTATGTTCAGCCATCTAGACGTCCTACAGATGGTCGCTATGGTGAGAATCCAAACCGTACGCAACACTATTATCAGTATCAGGTTGTAATGAAGCCATCTCCAGATAATATTCAAGAACTATATTTAGGTTCTTTAAAAGAACTTGGTATAGATGCTTTAGAAAATGATATTCGTTTTGTTGAGGATAACTGGGAGTCGCCAACACTAGGTGCTTGGGGACTTGGTTGGGAAGTATGGTCTAACGGTATGGAAATTACACAGTTTACATATTTCCAACAAGTTGGTGGACTGGAGTGTAAACCTGTGATGGGTGAGATTACATACGGTCTTGAACGTCTTGCAATGTATATCCAAAATGTTGATAGTATGTATGATTTACTTTGGGCAAATACTCAAAATGGGCCTTTATATTATCGTGATGTATTTCTACAAAATGAAGTTGAGATGTCTACCTATAACTTTGAAGAGGCAAATGTTGAAGAGTTATTTAAACAGTTTGATTTGCTAGAGAAAGAAGGTTACAGACTAGTTGAAAAAAATCTTCCAATTCCTGCTTATGAGTTTGTTTTGAAAGCTTCTCATACTTTTAACTTGTTAGATGCTCGTCATGCAATATCAGTAACAGAGAGACAGGGATATATTTTACGAGTTAGAAAGTTAGCTTTAGAAGTTGCTAAGGAATATTATAGTGCTAGAGAAAAACTAGGCTTTCCAGCTTTTAAAAAGTAGTTTTCTAATCTGTCATACTACGGCTTGACCGTAGTATCCATATGTATATACTAAAATTTGAATAGATTCTATGGTCAAGCCATAGAATGACACATTGGGTTGGTTCGCTATGAGATCTATCAGTCAAATATTAAAATTTTTGGGTGTTCAAAACTTATC
Source organism: Francisella sp. LA112445 (assembly GCF_012224145.1). Classification (NCBI taxonomy): domain Bacteria; kingdom Pseudomonadati; phylum Pseudomonadota; class Gammaproteobacteria; order Thiotrichales; family Francisellaceae; genus Francisella; species Francisella sp. LA112445. The sequence goes on along the minus strand of NZ_CP041030.1, from coordinate 1,674,935 downwards.
TGAAGATGATTTTGAAATACAGTCTTTATATTTAGATAGTCGTAAATGTGATAGTGGGTCAGCCTTTATAGCTTTAAAAGGGCAAACCACTGATGGGAATAAGTATATTAATACTGTTATTTCTCAAGGAGTAAGTTTAGTTTTTACTGATAGTGCTGAATTTGAGGATGGGAATAAAGTTTTTTACGTCAAGGATTTAAAGGATAAGTTAGCAAACTTAGCTATATGGTTTTATGCTTATAAAAAGCCCTCAAATATAATAGGTATAACTGGCACAAATGGTAAGACCTCAATTTCTAACTATATTGCACAATTTCTAGATTTGAATGCTCAAAAAACATTACTACTAGGTACAAATGGTAATGGTATTTATCCTAATCTAAAAGAAAGTTCTCATACTACGCTAGATGTTTTATCTCTATATCAAACTACATCAAGTTATAGTGATTATCAAAATTTGGTTATGGAAGTATCTTCCCACTCATTAGATCAGAAACGTACCGAAGGCTTAGATTTTGATATTGCAGTATTTAGTAACCTTAGCCATGATCATCTTGATTATCATAAAACTATGCAGAGCTACTTTGAAGCGAAAGCTAAACTATTTAAGTTTGATAGTTTAAGGAAAGCTGTTATAAACATAGATGATGATTATGGACAAAAGCTTTGTGATCTTTGTAGTTGTGAAGTTATAACTGTAAGCTTAAAATCAAATCAGGCTGATGTGTATATAGATGTTAAAGCTATTGAAAATATGCAAACAAGTTTTGAACTATATGCTTTTCAGGAATACCTTGGAATTTATCAAACAGCTTTGGTTGGTGAGTTTAATCTAATGAATTTGGCTTTAAGTTTTGCTGCTTTAGATGGGTATCTTCTTAGGGAGGAACTTTTAGAGAATATAATTAATATCCGACCCGTAAAGGGGCGTATGGAAATTATTCAGTTATATAATGGAGCTAAGGTCATAATCGATTATGCACATACTCCTGATGCTCTAGAAAAAGCCTTACAAACATTACAAGATTATTCTCAAAATACCTTATGGAGTATCTTTGGTTGTGGTGGAGATAGAGATGCTACAAAGAGACCTGAGATGGCTAAAATTGCTGAAAAATATGCTGATAAAATAATTGTTACAGAAGATAATAACCGATTTGAAAATATAGATAATATTTTTAATGATATTAAAAAAGGATTTAATAATGTAGATCAGCATAAGTTTATTCCATCGCGTAAGAATGCTATCGAATATGCAATTGAGAAATCTAAAATTGGAGATATTATTCTTTTAGCTGGAAAAGGTCATGAATGCTATCTCGACAAGAATGGTGTTAAAGAGTATTTTGATGAGCGAGAGGTTGTTAGAAAATATAAGTAATGCTTTTTGTTTTTAGTTTAAGATTTCTTTATAATGATTTTTATATATAGTTTTTCTCTAATAGATAATGCTTAAAACATTAACTTTGTTATTTTTTAGCTTATTGATTTTATCTAGTTGTAGCTCGGTTCGTTTTGATTCAAATCCGAGTAGCCCTATAGTTTTTTCTTCCGAGAAAATTAGTTTTTAAATGGTATTTATTAGTAGCGTATTTTAAACTTAAGGATTATGTGTTTCTATAAGATATAATGTTAATGGAATATAGATATTTTGAAATTTGGGATAAGTTTATCCTGGCACGAGATAAGTTATTTTCGGATATTAAATTTAAAAATCAGAAAGAAAAATTTATATTAGTGTTAGAGGCACGAATTAATTCTTTAACTGAAGAACTACTTTTCCTAGCTAGAAACTCAAGATATACTTCAAGTCAAATTCTAATGAGAAGCACAATTGAGACATATATAGATTTAAAATGCTTAGTTCAAGACGATTCTTTTATTGATGTTTTAATACAATCTGAAAGAGAATCTGAAAAAAAATATTTAGAAAATTTTAGTCCAAATAATAAGTATTATGGATTACAGTTTGAAAATGATGTTCAAAATAGATTAAAAAAGCTTTATAAAGATAACGACAAGTCAAAGCATATTAGAATATATCAAAAATTTGAGAAAGTGGGCGAGTTGGATTTTTATAGAACAGTTTATAATTATTTATGTCGACATACTCATGGCAATATTACGGCGCTTGCGTCTAAACACTTTGAGGATGATAAAATTAAATTAAATAGATCTTTAATAAGTAACTCTGAATTTACATTTATATTATCTTCATCAATAAATACAGCTATAGCATCGACACTCGAAGTTTTAGAAGAGTTTAATTTTAAAACAGAAAATACTATATTATTTAGGGAATTTATTGATGATGTTAATAAACTTGTAAATATAGATAGTAATAGTAACAAATAATACTATTTTTGATAAAATTACAAATTAATGATTTTACAACTATTTACTCATTATAGGATATTAAATGATCAAATCACTAAAACAGCTAGCGATACAAGCAGGCTTAGAATACATCGGTGAAGATATTTCAATTCAAACAGTAGCTATTAACTCAAATGAAATAAAACAAGATGCTTTATTTGTGGCAATTGTAGCTAATCGTGATGGACATGAGTTTATTCCTAGTGCTATTACTAACGGAGCAAAGGCTCTTTTAGTTTCAAAGAAGCAAGATTTAGATATTCCACAAGTAGTTTGTGCTAACACTATCAAAGGTTTAAGAGCTTTAGCAAAAGAATATCGTAAATCATTAAAGATGCCGATAATTTCTCTAACAGGAAGCTGTGGGAAAACAACAGTAAAGGAGATGATTGTAACTCTTTTATCTGGTAAAAAAGTGCATTTCACACAAGGTAATTTTAATAACTATCTTGGTGTGCCAATGACAATATTAGAAACACCTCAAGATTTTGATTTTGCAGTAGTTGAGGCTGGTACAAATGTTGGTGGTGAGATAAAAGCAGCAGCTGATATTATTCAACCAGATATTGCTATGATTACAAATGTTGGAGCAAGCCATTTAGAAAATCTAAAAACTTTAGATGGTGTGATGATAGAAAAGGGTGAGCTTTTGAAAGCATTACCTAGCGATGGTTATTGTATAGTGAATCTTGATGATGAAAGGATTCCTAATTATGTAGATAAGTTGAATTGTCATAAGATAACTTGTTCAATGAGTAACAAGTCTGCTGATATTTTACTTCTAGATTACCAAGTATCATCAGAGTGCTATGATGTTAAAGTTAGAATTTTTGATAAAGAATATACTTATAAATTACCTAATATTGGTAAGCATAATTTACTTAATAGTATATTAGCTATAGCGAGCGTAGTTGCTGCAGGTATAAAGCCAGCTGAGTTTTTATCAAATACTCAAAAAATTAAGAGCTACAAAGGACGATTTACCAGTGAAAAAATAACTGATAAATTAACTTTAGTTGATGACACTTATAACGCTAGTGTTGCTGCAATGAAAGCAGCTGTTGATGATTTAACTGATTTTAAAGGTAAGAAAATACTTGTTGCAAGCTCTATGAAAGAGTTAGGTGATGAAGCTGAGAATTACCATAGGCAAATGGGACAATGGCTAAAGCAAGCAAACTTAGATAAGGTATTTTTATTTGGTGATAGCCAATTGATGAATTGTGTGCTTAAGCAAGTAGATGGTCATAGAGTAAGTTATTATAAATCAAAGCAAAGCTTAAATAATGACTTGCTAGATTTTATAAAAAAATCTCAGCTATCTGAGACTAAAATAATAGTCAAAGGGGCTAGAAGCTATAAGATGGAAGAGATAGTTGAGCATATAAGAATTTCTTTTTCTAAAAAAAATAAATAGTATATAATCGAATCAACCTATAAATTTATAAGAGTATTTATATGAAGAGATTATCAGTATTTGTGATGTTGTTATTCACGTTAACTTACGCGTATTCTTCAACTGCCACGAAAAACTTTAATTGTCCAGTTTTTAAACCTGGACAGGTATGTACTAGTGTTAATCCATTCTGTGGCGATAATTGTAGTAATACTCCATTCTGTACAACAACTTGTTGGCCTACTAGTGCTGGATCTGCTTGGGCTGGCGCGGGTGTAACAAGTGAAACTAAACAGTTGTATTGTCCTCAATCGACATTTGCAAATTGTCACTTCTCAGGTCCTCCTACTCCTACAGGAGTAAACCCTAGTGAGAATCCAAGCCTGCCTTGTAAAGTAAACAAAGATGGTAAAACAGCTAATTGTAGATGTAAGGTTTTTACTGGGCCAAGCTATGTCAATATTGATGGCATTATGAATTTAGGAGTCTATTATGAAACAGTTGCTGTGTGTGGCAAAGATGGTTCTAAATGCAAAAATTTATCTACCTGTGAGCCTGGAGGGAAAGGTAAGTGTGTAGGTAAAATAGCTCCTGTATGTTCATACGTTGCTGCTCAAAATAGAAAAGATGATAGAGTTTCATTTATACCTGGGTATGATTTAATATCAACTTATAGTTTTGATATGAATAAAGCCTATGATGCTGCAGGGCCAAAAGGTGGTCCAGCGTGCTCTAATATAGATGTAGCTGGTTGTATGGCTCAACCGTGTAAGTATGAGAAAGGATCTAAAGAGTTTGCAAATTGTACTTGTCCTATCACTAAAAATGTTAAATCATTTAGGTTACATTCAAAAATTGCATCTTGTGATCTTCCAAAAGGTTATGTTTGGGAGTAGATTTAGGCTTAACAATTATTCTTTTTTATCTTAGATTTTTGTTTTTATGATATTTAATACTCTTCTTAAAGGTTCAGCTGCGCCCCAAAGTAGCTGGTCACCTACTGTGAAACAATGAAATATATCATCAGCTAATAGCGATGGTTTAATACGTCCAATAGCAATATCTAAAGTTCCAGAAGTTGCTTGAGGTGTTAGGTCTCTTAATGTATCTTCTTTATTGTTTTCAACTACTTTGACCCATTCATTACCTTTAGAGATCTTTTCTTTAATTTCTTCGATAGTTAGTTTTTCTCTAAGCTTTATAGTTAGTGCTTGAGAATGAGATCTTAAACTAGGCACTCTTACACATACGCCATCAACTGGAATAGTTTTCTTAGTATCAAGGATTTTGTTAAGCTCTGTTGCTGCTTTATACTCTTCTTTAGTTTGACCATTATCCATAGCAACATCTATCCATGGCAGAAGGTTATAGGCAAGTGTCTGACCAGTCTTTTGCTGAGGTATCAAATCAGCATTTTTTGATAGTTTACGTAGAGTTTTCTCTCTTGTTAAAATATCTTGGTTAGTATCGTCAGCTTTGTTTAATAAAGATGTTTGCTCTAGTAACTCCTGCATTGCTGCAGCACCAGAACCTGAAATAGCTTGATAGGTGCTAGAATTAACCCATTCAACAAGATTTTCTTTTAATAAACCAGCTATAGCAAGGGACATTAAGCTAACTGTGCAGTTGCTTCCAATAAAATCTTTTTTACCATTATTTATAGCTTCAGCTATTTGATCGTGATTTAATGGATCTAGTACTAGAGTGCTGTTTTTATCTAGGCGCAGTGTTGAAGCAGCATCTATCCAAAAACCTTGCCAACCATGGGCTCTAAGTTTTGGATGGATATCTTTTGTATATTCTCCGCCTTGACAACTTAACAGGATATCCATTTTACTAAGTTGCTCTATATTAAAAGCATCTTGTAATACGCCATATTGTTGCATAAAACCCGATGGATTTTGCCCAGCTTGAGATGTTGAGAAGAAAGTAGGTGAAATGTCATCAAAATCTTTTGATTCAATCATTCTAGACATTAAAACAGAGCCAACCATTCCTCGCCAACCAATAAAACCAACTTTAAGCATAAAATCCTCCATAACTACTAGTGTATATAACCTAATGATAAAGTATAATACAAAACTAACTAATTTAATATTTGTTAAAATCTTAAGGTATAAATATGATAGTACATAAATTTGGAGGAAGTAGTCTCGCTACAGCAGAAAAAATAAAAAATGTGTCTAATATTATAGAATGTCATGATGAAGCTGTGGTTGTTTCTGCATCAGCAAAAACTACGAGCAATTTGCAAAAAGCTATAGATCAAGCAATTCTAGGTAGTGACTACGATGAGACACTTAATCTGATTTTGGAGCACCATACTCAGATTATTAATGAGCTAACTCCAGAAGATACAACTATCAAAGCCTTAGTTATTAGAGATTTACGGAATATAAGAAATATATTAAATACTATTACTATTACAAACTTTTGTGCTGATAACTTAAGATTCTTTATTCTAGGGTTTGGGGAAATATGGTCAGCAAATATCTTAACAGCATATTTAAAATCAAAAGGTAAGAATGCATACTTTATAGATGCTTCTGATTGTTTGATTGTTAATGATCGTAGCTATCCTGTTACTGTAAATTGGCAGAAAAGTTTAGAAGAACTTGAAACTATCAAAAGAGAAAATCCAGCGGATGTATATGTTATAACAGGGTTTATTGCTCAGAATAAATATGGTAAGAGAACTATTTTAGGTCTAAACTGTAGTGACTATTCAGCAGCAATCTTTGCAAAATTATTACAAGCTGAGAAACTATATATTTGGACAGATGTAGCAGGTGTATATAGTGCAAACCCTCAAGTTGTGCCAGAGGCAAAACCTCTAACTCAGTTAACTTATAAAGAGGCGTTGGAGTTAGCTTATTTTGGCGCATCTGTTGTTCATCCTCTGACTATTACACCTATGGCTTTAGAGAGAACTCCTATTTATATAAAAAGTAGCTATGCTCCTGAAGAACCAGGTACTAAGATTTGTGCAGATAAAGATGAAAATCAAGGACTTATTAAAGGTTTAACAAGTGTATCAGATGTTGCTATAGTTCGAGTACAAGGTGCTGGGATGATTGGGGTATCAGGTATATCATATAAAGTATTTGGAGCTTTAGAAAAAGCCGAAATATCTGTGATGATGATATCTCAAGCAAGCTCTGAGTATTCTATATGCTTTGCTATAGATAGCATAAATGCGGATAAGGCTACAGAAACTTTAAAGCAAGAATTTGCTAGTGAAATAAAAAGCAATCTTATAGAGGAGATAGTTGTTCATAAACATCACTCGTTAATTACCGCTGTTGGTGAAGGTATGAGAGCGAAAACAGGATCACTCGCAAAATTAGTAAACTCACTTAGATTAGCAAATATAAATATACATGCTATTGCGCAAGGATCATCGGAACGAAGTGTTACTTTTGCTGTTAAAACAGAAGATGAAGCACGCGGCGTTCAAGCAATGCATCGTCATTATAATACTATAAGTGATGATATTGCTATTGCTGTGATTGGGGCAGGAAATATTGGTAAAGAGTTTATCAAACAAATGAAACAAACATATCAAAAATGGTATGAAAAGGGTATTAATCTTATACTTATTGGAGCAACTAATTCAAAGCAGATGAGAATTGTATATGAAAATCTGTTGTTTGAAAATGTAGATACTTTACTTGAAGAAAATATCGAGCCAGTAAATTTAGAGAAATTAGCAGAATTTATGTCTCGTGCTTCAGCAGTTAAAAAAATCATTATTGATACAACTGCAAGTGAAGAGGTATCAAAAAGTTATATTAACTTCTTACAAAAAGGTATAAGTATTGTAACACCAAATAAATACGCAAATTCTGGTAACTATGATTATTATCAAGAATTAAGAAAGGTTGCTGGTGAGAGTGGCTCTATGTTTCTATATGAAACAAATGTTTGTGCAGGGTTACCTCTTATTGCGACTTTACAGAGTATGGTGCGAAGTGGCGATCAGGTTAAAGCAATTAGTGGTATTTTCTCTGGGACATTAAGCTATTTATTTACACAGCTAAACAATGGTGTGATCTTCTCAGATGCTGTAAAAATGGCATATGATGCTGGTTATACTGAGCCTGATCCACGTCAAGATTTATCTGGAATGGATGTGGCTAGAAAGACTATAATTTTAGCTAGAGAAATAGGCTTAAATCTTAGCTTAACTGATCTAACAGTAGAAAACTTAGTTCCAGAAGAACTTAGAGAATGTAGCGTTGAAGAGTTCTTTGAAAAGCTGCCAACATTTAATGATCAGATAATGAATCAAATAAAAGAGAAGAAACAAGATCTAGCAGGGGTGCACTATGTAGGCTCTATTAATAATGGAGCTGCAAATGTTGGTATTCAGGCTTATAATGAAGCTAGCCCCTTTGCTAATGTTAAAGGTACTGATAATATAGTAATGATAAACACACAAAGATATACACAGCCAATGGTTATTCAAGGAGCTGGTGCAGGTATCGAAGTAACTGCTGCGGGTGTTTACGGTGATGTTATAACTGTAATAAGAGAAAAATAATTATGAAATTAGCGAATGTAAATTTTGCTAAAGCTTTTGCGCCAGCTACTAGTGCTAATTTTGCGGTTGGCTATGATCTGTTAGGCTTTGCTTTAGAAGGCGTAGGTGACACTATAGAGCTTATCAAAAGAGATGATAATAACTTAGTTATAAAGCAAATATCTGGTACAACAGGGGCAGATAAGCTTCCATATGATAGCGATAAAAATGTTGCTACAGCTGTTATCAAAAAATTCTTAACTGATAAAAATATAAACATAGGCTTTGATGTTTATATTCATAAGGGAATAACTCTTGGTTCAGGAATGGGTGGCTCAGCAGCATCTTCAGTAGCAGCGCTAGTCGCTATGAATGCTTTCTTTGAACAGCCATTATCATATGATGAGCTGGTTGATTATGCGATCTATGGTGAGAGTCTTATATCTGGTGCTTATCATGGGGATAACGCAGTACCTTGTATGTACGGTGGTTTAGTTTTACTGCAAAGCTCAAAACCATGTAAAAAAATACAGTTACCAATTGCTGATTGTAAAGTGGCTATAGTTTGTCCTGACTTATCAATCGAGACAAAACAAGCTAGAGAACTTCTAAAAGAACCATATGATTTATCAACAATCGTTAAGCATGGTGCATGTTTAGCTTCAGTAATAAGTGCTTTGTATACAAAAGATTTAGATTTATTAAGTGATAACTTAAAAGATATACTTGTTGAGCCAAGAAGAGCAAAATTAATTACTGGTTTTTATGATGTCAAAAATGCTGCATATAATGCTGGTGCACTTGGATGTGGGATATCAGGATCTGGACCTACAATGTTTGCACTGGCAACAGAAGATAATATTGCAAAAGTTAGCCAAGCTATGCAAAATAAATTTAATGAATTTAACTTAAAGTCTGACAGTTGGATTAGCACTATGAGTGACAAAGGTGCATATATATTAGAGAAAGGGTAGTAAAGGTTATTAACTATGAATTTTATTAGTACAAGAGATAAAGATATTAAAGTTTCACTAAGTGAGGCTATGCAGTCAGGGTTAGCTCCTGATGGTGGATTATTTGTCCCAGAAAGATTCCCAACAGTTAATTGGCAGAACTTTGATGAAAATATAAGCTATGCTGAGTTTGCTGCAAATACATTAAGAGAGTTTTTTAAGGGTGATGAGCTAGAAAGTTCATTAGATAAAATCTGTAAAAATGCATTTACTTTTGCAGTGCCAGTAAAAAGATTGGATGATAATACTTCTATTTTAGAACTTTTTCATGGTCCAACTTTGTCATTTAAGGACTTTGGTGCAAGGTTTTTAGCAAATTGTTTAAGCTCTATCAATAGTGATAAACCTTTTACTATATTAGTTGCAACTTCTGGTGATACTGGATCTGCTGTAGCAGCAGCATTTCATGGTAAGAGCAATATCCGAGTGGTAGTGATGTTTCCTAAAGATAAAATATCTAAGAGACAGGAAAAACAAATAACTTGTTGGGGTGATAATATCCAAGCTGTAGAAGTTGAGGGTGTATTTGATGACTGTCAAGCACTGGTAAAAGAAGCCTTCAAGACATCTTGGTGGACAGATAAGACAAAACTAAATACATCAAATAGTATAAATATTGGTAGATTGCTACCTCAATCAACTTATTATGCATATACTTCATGGCAGTATTATCTACAAACTGGTAAAAAAGCTAACTATATTGTACCATCTGGAAATATTGGTAATATAACAGCTGCTTTTTGGGCTAAGCAAATGGGCTTCCCAATCGATGAAATATCAATGAGCTTAAATGCAAATGATACTGTCATAGACTATTTAAATACAGGTGAATTTAATCCAAGAGCTAGTGTCGAGACTTTAGCAAATGCAATGGATGTTGGTAATCCTAGTAATTTTGAGAGATTATTATATCTGTTAGGTAATTATGAGAATTTCAAAAATAATATAAAAGCTACGTGTGTATCAGATGCCGAAATAAAGGATGAAATAAAGCAAGTATATAAACAATATAACGAAATTGTTTGTCCTCATACAGCAACTGGCTTTGTAGCTAGAAAGCAAAGTGATAGCAACAAAGATTATATAATTGTAGCTACAGCGCATCCAGCTAAATTTGAATCTGTTATTGAGCCGGTATTAGATATAGAAGTTGCTCCAACAGAAGCGTTACAGCAATTATTAGATAAAAAGCAACATAAAGTATCAATAGATAAGTCTATGAATGAGCTTTGTGAAGTTTACTCAAAGGCTTTTGATATTTAATCCAATAAATATATAACTTACTATTTACTTGTAGAATATTATTTGAAAACCATAATTTAACATTATCAATAATAGAACTCTATAAAAATCATTGTCATCCTCGTGCTTGACACGGGGATCTCCTGGTTATTTAAGATATTTCTGTCTTCGTGGGGAAATAACAGCAAGTCATTAAATCAAAAGTCTTTGAGATATGTGTTCGAGAACCTGTTTTTTTGAAGAAGACAGGTTTACCCAAAATATAATCCAAAGAATAAAAGAGGCTAAAATTGCAACTAAGCCAATTAAAGGAATCATAGATAGGAAGCTAATGCCAAAATAGCAATAAAACAAAGTTGGATTATAAGTTGCTTTTATGCCAGTATTCTGAGAGAAAGTTTTTGCTTGTTCAGATATTTTAGTAACACAAACGATAATAGCTACCATATTCCATAGCGGTATTAGTTGAGTCCAAAACCACGCACCACTAATTTTATCTGTTTGGTTGGCATCACTATAAGCATTAGATAAGCTCTGTTGCGACATGATATATCTAACAGAAATAAATATGTAGATAGCAAAGAATACTAGAAATATTATAGGAAGTAGAGTCGCTCCAGCAGAATCTTGATAGTCATTAAAATCGGCGGCCATTGAGATAGATGATAATCCAATTAGACTCGAAAAAGTAATTAATGATTTTTTTAACATTATTCTACTCCTTATATTATCTAAAAAACTAGAGAGTTATATTAAGTAGAATAGAATATGATAGCAATTTATTCAAAGTATTTATTAATTTATTTAGCTGATACTAGTGACTTGTGTTATGTCACCATTTTTAGATATTTTTATATAATTACCATTTTTAAACCAATCTCCTAATACGTATCTAGTATAGTCATTATTGGTGTGTATAGCCATTTTATGGGTATGACCATGAATCACAATATCACAATCTTTACGATACTTGTTGATAGCTTTTGCCGTGACATCAATATTTGGCTTTTGGGTGTTTTTAGAATAGCTATGGCTACGGGCTGTTTTAGCTAGTCTTTGACGGAAAAAGAGTGGTAGTTTTAAAAATATGAATTGTAAAACTCTATTTCTAGCTAGAGATCTATAAAACAAATAGCTTTTATCATCGCCACACATACGATCCCCATGAGCTAAAACTATTTTTTCATTAGCAATATCTAAATAATATGGATCTTTGATTAATTTAACACCACTTTGCTGAGTAAACTTTTTACCAATTAGAAAATCGCGATTACCGTGCATAAAAAAGATTTCTAAACCTTTATCATGAGCTTGTTTTAGATATCCTGTAATTTGGTGATAAAACTCATCTGTATGATCATCACCTATCCAATAATCAAAAAAATCACCGAGAATATAAAGACAATTATTTTCAGATGAGATACTTTCTATGAACTTTTTAAATACTTCAGCAGTCTCAACATGAGAAATATTTAGGTGTAAATCTGCGATTATATATATATCTTTATTATGAGCCATATTTTTTACGGTAATCTTTAAATTTATTAATCATCTCTTTATCAAGATTCTCTTTAACATACTCAAAGATGCTTTCAAAGTTTGTCACAGCTAGCACAGGTATATTAAAGTCTTGAGAGATCTTTTTTGTCGCTGAAATATTACTATCTTTAGCTTTTTCTTGGCGGTCGATCGACAGTACAACGCCTGCAATTTCTGCATTTATTGTTTTAAGTTTATCATATGATTCATAAAAAGCTGTACCAGCTGTCATTACATCATCAACTAACAAGACTTTTTTATCTGTCATATCAGCGCCAACAAAAACACCACCCTCGCCATGAGCTTTAGCCTCTTTGCGATCAAAAGCATAGGGGATATCAATATTATATTTGAGAGCCAAAACTGTTGAAATAGCAGCTACCAAAGGGATTCCTTTATATGCAGGGCCAAATAAAACATCGTACTTAATATTACTTTGAGCAATTTTTTGAGCATAATAATCTGCTAATGTTGCAAGCTGACTACCAGAGTTAAACAAACCAGCATTAAAAAAATATGGACTTATACGTCCTGATTTTAGAGTAAACTCCCCAAATTTAAGAACTTTACTTTCCAGAGCAAACTCGATAAACATAATTTATCCTCAGACATTTAAATCTTGATATAAGTATAAATAATAATTTTTGTAATACCAAGATAATCTATTAAACGAGCTAGATTGCTTAAGCTATAAAGTATAAATAAACTACAAGTATATTTAAAAATTATAAACTGCTATAATTTAGCAAATTTTGTAAATGCTTAAAATCAATTAATGTCAAAACATATTCATATCTTAGGTATCTGTGGGACTTTTATGGGCTCTTTAGCTGTTTTAGCAAAACAAAAAGGCTATAAAGTTACAGGATCTGATACTAATGTATATCCTCCGATGAGCACATATCTTGAATCTCAAGGAATTGAAATATTACAAGGGTTTGATTGCTCACAGTTAGATATAAATCCAGATGAAATTATTATTGGTAATATTATGACAAGAGGAATGCCAATAATAGAAAAGATTCTTGAAGATAAACTAAATTACTTTTCAGGTCCAGAATGGTTATACCAAAATATTCTTAAATATAAAAAGGTTATTGCAATAGCTGGAACTCATGGTAAAACCACTACTACAACAATGACTATAAAGGTTCTTGAACAAGCAGGTCTAAATCCTAACTTTTTGGTTGGTGGTGTAAGTAGTGATTTTGGTGTTTCGTCACGTTATACTGATTCTGAGTATTTTGTTATAGAAGCAGATGAGTATGATACGGCCTTTTTTGATAAACGTTCAAAATTAATACATTATGCCCCGAGTATTTTTGTTATAAATAATATTGAATATGATCATGCTGATATTTTTAAGGATATTGATGCTATATATTGGCAGTTTCATCAGCTTATTAGAAAAATGCCAGCTAATGCGAATATTATCTATAATGCAGCAGATAAGAATGTACAAAATATTATAGCTATGGGTTGTTGGTCTGAAACTACAAAGATTAATTCATATGAAGGTATTCATATTCGCGAAAACTTACCTGATTTCTCTGAGTTTAAGCTGAGTAATGATCACAAAAATGTAGATATCTCATGGGGATTAATAGGTGAACATAATGCATTAAATGCGATGAGTGCTTATGCTGTAGCAAAGCAGCTAAATATCTCAGATGATGATATTAAAAAAGCTTTAGCGAGTTTTAAAGGTGTTAAAAGACGTTTAGAAGTCTTATCTAATAAAGATAATATTACTTTGTATGATGATTTTGCTCATCATCCAACATCTATAAAGCTAACTATAGAAGCTGTACGTAACAAGGATCCAAAAGCTTATATTTTGGCTTTAATTGATCCTCGTTCAAATACTATGAGACAAGGTGATAACAAAGATAATCTCCCTATGGCTATAGTTGATGCAGATCAGGTCCTTTTATATAACCATAGTTTATTAAAGTGGAATGCTAAAGAGCTTTTGAAGAATTCTAATAATGTTAGTTTTATGACTAATGTAGAAGATTTTATTAAAAATATTAAAGACTTAATAATTAAACATCAAAATAGTAATATTCAGATTGTTATGATGAGTAATGGTTCATTTGATGGTTTAAGAGAAAAGCTAGTTGAGCTTGTGGAGGCATAGGTGAGTAGTTTAATTTATGGAATACATGCAGTTGATAGTTTGGTAGAGTCAAATCAAGCTAAAGAAGTGATTGTATTTAAAAAACAGCAGAGTATTAATCCTAAAATAGAGAGTATTATCTCTAATGCAGAGATAAAAAATATTAAGATCACTTTTATTGATAACTTTAAAGCATTACCGGGTCGTATAAGAAAAGATGCTAATCATCAAAATATTTTTGCAATAGAGAAAAATGATTTTAAAACATATACAGAAAAGGATATAAAAAATCTAATACCTGAGGATAAAAATACCTTTATCTTAATATTAGACAGTGTTCAGGATCCTCATAATTTTGGTGCGTGTATTCGTAGTGCTCACTCTGCTGGAGTCGATTTTATTATTGTACCTAAAGATAATAGTGCGCCGATAAATGCGACAGTCAAAAAAGTGGCTTGTGGAGCTGCCGAGCATACAAAAATAATGGTAGTTACAAACTTAGCTAGGGCAATTGAAAAGCTAAAAGAACTGGGTGTTTGGATTATTGGTCTAGCTGGTGAAGCAGATGAGAGTTTATATGATATGAATTTAAGTGACTCTATTGCGATAATTGCAGGTGCAGAAGGAAGTGGTATGCGTCAGCGTACTAAAGCAAGCTGTGACTTTTTAGCTAAACTACCAATGTTTGGTGAGGTTTCAAGCTTAAATGTCTCTGTAGCTACTGGTATTGCTTTATATGAAACTGTAAGACAAAGAATTTAATTATTAGCTCCTTTTGTGAACTTAACTATATACAGTGTAGCTACTGTAATTAGAATAATAGTTAACTGTTGTATTGGGAGGTTTGATAGTAATTTATGTCCAGCAGAAAAACTCATTATAAAGTTCGCGAATCCAGCTAATGAGAATTTGAAAAAGTTATTTAAAGCAGTAGCAGATCCAAAATTGATTGAGACTAGTTGTAATGATTCGCTTAAAAGTGATGTTGAACTTAGACTCACACCATAGCATATGGCTAGCATTATAATCATAAAAATATATGCATGATTAAAGCCACTATGGTTATATAACAGCATCATTAATACTCCAGCAAGAGATATGCTAAGTCCAGCATATGAGAAGACTTTTAATGGAAATGATTCGCTAAGTTTTTTTAAAGTAAAATTTGCCAATATTAGTCCAATTACAGTTATTGCAAAATAGATCACATATAAAGCATATCCAGTATTGTAAACTTTAAGGTAGATAATTGAAGCAGCTCCAACATAGCTAAAAAAGGCAGCAAATAAAAGTCCAGAACAAATAGTATATGCTATAAACTTTATATTTTTAAAATGACAAAAATAGGCAGTGAGTAGTTTTTTTATAGATCTTTGTCTTTGTTCAATATGATGAGTTTCAGGTAATAGACTACATAGAATTAGTAATAATACGCCAAATGTAGATAAAAAATGAAACGAACTCTGCCAACTAGATGTTAAAACTATTAAGCCCGTTCCTATCATTGGTGAAATCATCGGTGAGATTAGCATTATTATTGATAGAGTTGCAATAGTATTTGTTAATTTCTTGCCATTGTAACAATCTCTTGCAATAGCTAATGCTATTACAGTTCCAGATGAATCAGTTAAACCTTGAATTAATCGAAATATTGCAAGCTGTGAGAAACTTTGACTATGAGCACATAGAAAAGTGCTTACTATATATAGAAACATTCCTGAAATTAGGCAACGTTTTCTACCATATTTATCCGATAGAGATCCCCATAAGAGCATACCGATTGAAAATCCAATAAAATATGTTGTAAATGTAAAAATTACATCACTAGGTTGTACATTAAAATGATTTGCAATATCGGGAATAGCAGGCGCATAAGTATTTACCGCAAACGGTGGTAGCATAGCTAAAAAAGCTAAGGTCAACAGGAATAGTTTACTATCTTTTTTTATTATCATGAGAGAATCCTTTAAGATCTAAGAGGTAGATAATTTAGCATGGTATATTTTAGCAAACAAAGATATTAAAGAAAGAAATTTGTTATCAAACTTTATTATAGAAATAAGTATATTTGCTGCAAAAAAAATGTGATTAATTAAAATTTAATTTATATTTAAATTATAAGTTAACACTTATTTGCTATATGAAAAAAACAATAACGATTATAGTGTTATCATTTTTTATCTTCTTGGTAGGCTGTACTCCAAAGAGTAACTACCAAAACTCTAGAGTTATAGAAACACCTAATTCTATAAATGTTAGAACAGTTAGAGGTTGGCCAAATCAAGCTTGGCATATGGCTACTTTTAACAATGGTGTTAGAGTTGTAGCAAAAAAAGGTAATACAACTATAAAAGTAATATGTCCTAAAGGTCAGGTTTTACTTGTACAAGATTCAGTTAATGCAGGCTCAATTATTGGTAAAAAATGTAATGCTAAAGATGGATGTATCGCTTCAGGTGTCCAGTTTATTTTAACAGGAGGCAAATCTAATTTTGTTGCCTACAATAAAACTATACAAACAGGAGTTACCATAGAAGATCTAAATGCATGGATTCTAGGTCCGGATAATGGACTTTCAGCAGTAAACTGCATACCTAAAAATCACATTAATGATTGGACAGATGCTTAATAATATAATTTATCTCAGTGTCTTTTAAGAATCTCAAATTTTGTTTAATATTATCTCTAGTACCTTATATAAGATTGTGAGATTTACTTAATAAATAAATAAAGTATGAGGCTGTAAGGTAGATGATTTAATCATCTAGGTTTTTTTTATAAATTTTAATTGTATATATAATAGCTACCGTAATTAGGATAATAATAAGCTGAAGCATAGGAAGGTTTGAGAGTAGCTTATGTACACTTGAAAAGCTCATTATAAAGTTTGCAAATCCAGCAAGTGAAAATTTAAAAAAATTGGTTAAAGCAGTTGCGGATCCAAAATTAGCAGGCACTAACTGTAATGACTGACTTAAAAGAGATGTTGAGCATAAACTTTCACCATAGCATATATTAAGCATTAATATCATAAAAATATAAGCGTGTCTATACTGAGTATGAGTATATATCAACATGATAATGACACCTATTAATGCTATGCTAATACCAATAAATGTAAATGTTTTTAGCTGGAAATAATTACTAAGTTTTTTTAAGGTGAAATTTGCTAAGATTAATCCTAGTGCTGTTGCAGCAAAATATAAGATATATAATATATATCCAGTATTATAGACTTTTAGATAGATGACTGAAGATGCACCAACATAGCTAAAGAAGGCGGAAAATAAAAGTCCTGAGCATATGGCATATGCTATGAATTCTAAATTCTTCAGATGCTTTAAATAAGCAACCAACAGTTTCGTGATAGATTTTTGTCGTTGATTAATATGATGTGTTTCTGGTAATAAACTACAAAGAATAATCAGTAACACCCCAAAAGCAAATAAAAAATAAAATGAGCTTTGCCAGCTAGCTGTCATAACTATTAGTCCTGTTCCTATCATAGGTGATATAATAGGGGCAATAAACTTTATTATAGATAAGCTTGCTAGAGTAGTTGTTAGTTTTTTACCATTATAACAATCTCTTGCAATAGCTAATGCTATAACAGTTCCAGATGAATCAGTTAAACCTTGGATTAATCTAAATATTGCAAGTTGCTGAAAACTTTGACTATGGGCACATAATAAGCTGCTTACTATATACAAAAACATTCCTGATATTAGACAAGGCTTTCTGCCATATTTATCAGATAAAGATCCCCATATAAGAATACCAATTGAAAAGCCTATGAAATATGTTGTAAAAGTAAAGATTATACTATTAGTTTGTATATTGAAGTGCTTAGCAATATCAGGGATTGCTGGTGAATATGTGTTCACTGCAAAAGGAGCTAACATTGTTAAGAAAGCTAATGTTAGCAGGAAAAGTTTACTATCTTTTTTTAACATTATGAAATAAATCCTTTTAAGACTAAAGAAGGCGATAATTTAACAGCTAGATGTTTTAGCAATAAAGCGATTAAAGAAAAAAGTTTATTAAAATATTAGCTGTAGTTATACCGTTTCAAAAAGTCACTTTATGCTAAAATATTCTAAAGTTAGCATCTAATAAAGTAAAAGATTATGCAATTTGCTTTTTTAAATAGCAATAAATATGCAGCTATTAATGCTTTTAAAGCAAGTGTTGCTGTAATGCTAGGGTATTTAGTCGGAGATATATTAGGTGATATACTTGATATCCAAAGAATGTATTTATGGATTGTAATAACAATACTTGTTGTGATGTCAACCCAACCAAATTTGGGTGGTGCATTAGATAAAGCTATTATGAGATTCTTAGGAACACTTATAGGAGCAATTGTTGCTACAGTAATAGTAGCGTCTATAGATAATAATATTATCCAAGTTTTACTATCTGTACCATTTATATTTTTAGCAGTATATTTTGCTGGAGCATCTAAGTACAGCTATGCAGGAACTTTAGCAGGTATAACACTAATTATTATTGTATTGAATCAACAGCCTGGAGTCCAAGTTGCAATATATAGAGCTGTAGAGATATCTTTAGGGATAATAATTTCTCTAATTGTAAATAGATTTATTTTTCCTATTAGGGCTGAGACTAGACTCAAGGAGAGTTTTGCTAAAACTATTTCACAGATTCATGACTTTTTTGATATTCTCTTTATCGAGCGTAATCATTCTCACAAAAAACTTAGAGAAAGCATTTTTCATGAGTTTACTAAGCATTTGACACTTGTGAAAGAGTTAAAATATGAAAAATCTGCTAAAAAAGTGCGTGAGTTTGAGAAAATGAGCCTATATATTCGCAGACTATATCGATATATGATCGTTATGTATGAATATATAGAAGCATCATTTGATGCTAAAACTATCGAGAAGTTAGATAAAGAGCCTGCTTTTATTGAGTTTAAGAAATATATTATGCAATCATTGTCTGATATTTCTAATGATATTAAAGTTAGAAAAAGAATAAGTTATAAAGAATTATTGCGCTTTGAAAAACATATATTGCCTTTATTAAAAGATGTTGAGTTCTTAAATGATAAAGATGAAAGTTTTACTTTTTATATCAATATGTTTTTAAATGCTTTAAAAAGATTATCCTTAGAATATAACTATATTCTGCAAATTTCAAAATATTGATTAAATAGAGGCTTTAGGATAGTATGTAGCCTTGAGATTTTATTATTACATTTTTATTTATATGAGGTTTAATATATTATGAATCTTCACTCAAGGAATATCTTAATTCCTATACTTATCATAACAATTATTGTTGATATTATGGGGGCTGGTTTAGTTTTTCCAATAATGCCGTCATTATTTTTTGGTAAGGCATATATTACATTTGGTGATCCAGGGGGTAATTTCCAAAACTGGTATTATTCAATTGCCTTAGCTTGTTGGCCACTAGGCTTACTAATAGGATGTCCAGTAATTGGTGAATTATCAGATAAATATGGTCGTAAGATCATATTAATCGTTGCACTAATAACAACATGTATTTCATATATGCTATCAGCGTATGCGATATATTCGCATGATTATTTATTATTTATTTCAAGTAGATTCATTAGTGGTTTAGCAGGAGGAGCTTTTGAAATTGCTCAAGCAGCAGTTATTGATATATCCTCAGAAGAAGAAAAATCTAAGAACTTAGGTTATATTACAATGGCGGCATCATTAGGTTTTGTGGTTGGTCCTATTGTAACTAGTTTTGTCTCATCTATGAGTATTAATCATATGATACCATTTATGTTTGCTGCACTTTTATCTTTTATAAATATGATCTTTATTGTGATAGTTATGAAGAAGGATCTGCCTAAAAACCCTGGGTTAGTTGTTGAATTAGAAACAATATATAAAACGATATCATTTTTACTATCTGATAAAAGAGTTAGGCTAATTGGGGTTGTTTACTTACTTATACAATGTGCATGGGGATTTTATGGTCAAGGTGTAGCATTATTCTTGAATTTGACATATCACTATAGTATATCTCTAACAGGGCTTTTCTATGCAGTAATGGGGTTATCGACAGCTATTGCAAGTATTACAATTCAGCCTAAGATTTTTGCTAAAGCATCAAAGCAAGTAGCTTTTGTTCGATCTGCTGTTATATGCGGTATAGGTTTTGCATTCGTTGCTATTTTAGCTAATCAAGAAGTCCAATGGCTATTAGCCGTTATAGTATCGGTTGCTCAGCTAATTTGCTATACAGCTTTACTATCAATGATATCTGATGCTGTTTCTGATAAAGAACAAGGTAAAGCAATGGGGGCAGCTGGAGCAGGATTTGGATTAGCGTGGTTCTTAAATGATATTATGATGGGGCATTTATCAGCAATATCGCCATCATCGCCTATATCATTTGGTTCGATTATGTACTTTAGTGCTGCGATTATTTTTGTATTTTCTATCAAAATCTTGCGTGAGAGGGTACAATAATAGCCAATTTAATTAATATTGTTTTATTTTCTTAAATGCAATTAATATCTTTAAAAAATATAAGTCTTAATTTTGGTACACATATAGTTTTAGATCAAGTTGATCTTGATATATCTAAAGGACAAAGAGTGTGTTTGATTGGCCGTAATGGTACAGGTAAATCATCTTTATTAAAAGTCATTGAAGGAAAGGTCATTCCAGATGATGGCGAAGTTATAGTTCACAATAATGCTAAAGTTGCTAGCATGATTCAGGAAGTTCCTAGTGATATTAGTGGGAGTATTAGTGATGTTATACTACAAGGTTTAGGCGAGCTTGGAAAAAAACTGATCTCATACCAAAATGTTCTAGAACATGATCCTCAATCAGCAGAGTTAGAATCTTTACATAAATATATAGATGAAAATCATGGTTGGAGTTACCTTAATGATGTAGAAGTCTTAGCATCAAAACTTAGTCTTGATTCAAAAGCTCAATTTAAAGACCTATCTGGTGGAATGAAAAGAAGAGTTATACTTGCTCGAGCATTGATAAATAGACCTGATTTATTACTTTTAGATGAGCCAACAAACCATCTTGATATAGATTCTATTAAGTGGTTAGAGGAGTTCTTGGCTAATTTTAGTGGAGCTATACTTTTTATTACACATGATAGGAAGTTTTTAAATAATGTTGCAAAAAGTATTATTGAGTTAGATAGAGGACACTTATATTCCTTTGATGGGAATTACACTAAGTTTTTAGAAAAAAAAGAGCAGATTTTAGATGCACAAGAGAAAGCTAATAGTGAGTTTGATAAGAAGCTAGCTCAAGAAGAAGCATGGATTCGTCAGGGTATAAAAGCTCGGAGAACAAGAAATGAAGGGCGTGTTAGGGCTCTAGAGCAAATGAGACGTGAACGTAAACAAAGACGAGAAGGTGTTGGCAGGGCGGATATCAAAGTTGCACAAGCTGAGAAATCGTCTAAGAAAGTTATCCAAGCAAACAATATTGGTTTTGAGTATCAAGGAAGCTATCTTTTTAAAGACTTCTCAACAGAGATTCACAAATCAGATAAAATTGCGATAATAGGTCAAAATGGTTGTGGGAAAACTACACTTTTAAATTGCTTATTAGGTATTGAAAAACCTACACAAGGGAATGTGGTATTAGCAGATAATATTAAGATAGCATATTTTGATCAGCTAAGAGATCAGCTAGATGAAAGCTTAAGTATTATTGATAATGTTAAAGAAGGTTCTGATTTTCTTAATATAAATGGCAAAGAAACTCATGTAATAACATATTTACAAAAGTTCTTATTTACACCAGAGAGGTTGCATTCTCCGATTACACATTTATCAGGCGGGGAGAAAAATCGTTTACTATTAGCTAAGATTTTATCTAAGCCTAGTAATGTAATAGTTCTTGATGAACCTACTAATGATTTAGATATTGAAACTTTAGAAATCCTAGAGGAAATGCTAATTAACTATCAAGGTACTATAATTTTAGTTAGTCATGATAGAGAGTTTATAAATAACGTTGCGACAAGTTCAATAGTATTTGAACAAGGTCATTTAAATGAGTATGTTGGTGGATATGATGATTGGATATCACAGCAAAAACAAGTTGAGCAAGTTAAAGCACCTAAAAAAGTTGATGAGCCTAAAAATAAACTGACTTATGAGCAACGTAAACAATTACGAAATCTACCTAATCAAATAGAGAAATTGGAGAATAATATCTCTAAGATAGAGGCACAAATGGGTGAGTTAGATTTTTATCAACAAGCTCAACAAGAAATAACAAAAACTCAAAATCAATTAGATCAGCTGAACCAAGAATTAGAGGAAAAATATGCTCTTTGGGAAGAGCTTTTAGAATTAGAATAATCAAAATTTGTTAGTTTATCTATGTTATTATACTAGTTATGTTCATTTAATTTTTAATTGTTATTACTAAAGTATGGTTACACAAAAAATAGATTCTAAAGATCTTAAAGAGGAAAAAAAAGTTTTAGCCATAACATCATTAGCAGAATTCGCTGAGAGATATGGTTATTACATAATTCAATCATTATTAATATTTTATTTGATAGATAAATTTCAAATATCTCAAAGCTTGTCAGCATCGTTGGTAGGTACTACTCTTGCGATGGTGTATATCTCAGCTATTTTAGGAGGATTTATAGCAGAACGATATCTTGGTTATTATAGGGCTGGATTACTAGGATCATTTTTTATGGTTGGCGGCTTTTTTATCATAGCGGTATCAACTAGCCAAACAGTCTTATATTTAGGACTAAGCTTTATCTCGGTAAGTACAGGGCTTATAAAATCTAATATGTCTGCTTTTATAGGAAGGTTTTATGATAAATCTACTTTAAATGATTCAAAAAGAGATTTTGGTTTTAATATTTTCTATATGGGGATAAACCTAGGTAGTTTTGGGGCACTATTTATAGCTAGCTGGTTAAAAGATAATTATGGCTTTGGCGCACCGTTCTATAGTAGCATGGCTGTTAGTATCTTTATGCTATGTTTACTTCTTTTAGGATTTAAGTTTGTAGGCAAACATATTATAGATTTTAAACTTACCGTATCGATTATTTTAAAAGTAAGTGTTTTATTAGCTGTGTACATTGTTATTTTATTTTATATATTTAAACAACCTATAATAGCTAATTTTTCTATAATTGTGGCTTTGGTTGGAGCTATAGTAATCCTTGTACTTTCGATAAAAAAATCTAGTATTAAAAAAGTTATAGTAGCAGGAATATTTTTCTCATTATCAATAATATATTGGGGATTGTACTTCCAAATGTTTATTAGCTTATTACTATTTACTCAATATTCTGTGGATAACTCATTACTAAATCCGAGTCAATTTTTAAGTGTTGAGTCACTTAGTGTTTTGTTTTTTGCGAGTATCTTGGGTAAGTTTTGGATATATTTGGATAAGAGAGGCAATAAAATAGAAGATGTCGATAAGTTTAATATAGCTTTTGTACTAATGATTGTGACATTTTTAATTATACTAGTTTCAATACTTGTCTCTTCAGAGGGGACTAAGGTTGCTGCCTATGGGATTATATTTGGTTATATAATTTTGGGTATTTCAGAGTTATCTTTATCTGCAATTGGCTTATCAATGATTACAAAAATAGCGCCAAAAGGTTTTGTAGCATTATATATGGGGATATGGCTAGTTACTTTAGGTGTAGGTGGTAAGCTTGGGGGCTTTATAGCTAGTTTCTTCTATATATCCGAAACTAACCTAAGCTTAGCTAAAGCAAATATGTGTGATGGCTTAGATACGTTTATTGTTTTAGCAGTATTAACAAGTCTTTCAATTTTATTATTAAGAAAGTTTGTAAATAAGAATGTTTAAATATAAGCTAATTTAATGATTAGAAGATTTTAATTTGAAGATTTTACTTTTTTACTTCCCAAGTATTTCTAAGAGTTACAGTTCTATTAAATACAAGCTGATCTTTTTTACAGTCTTTAATATCTGAGATAAAATAACCAATCCTATTAAACTGAAAACGTTGCTCAGGAGTTACATCTTCAAGAGATCTTTCAACTTTAGCATTCTTTATGATTTGTAAAGATTCTGGGTTTATGATTTCTTCGATATTATCAAAACTTCCAGGATTTTCATCATTAAATAAACGATCATATATTCTTACTTCAGCATCTAAACAGTTATTAGCATCAACCCAATGGATAATTCCATTTGGTTTTATACCATCATCTGGCTTTTTGCCACCTAGTGTTTCTGGTAAGTATGAACATTTTAACTCAATAACGTTTCCTGTTTCATCAGTTATAACTTCAAGACACTCGATGACATAACCATTCATTAAGCGGACTCTGCCATTAGGACTAAGCTTTTTCATACCCTTTTCTAGTTCAAATACAAAATCATCTCTTTCGATATAAATCTCTGAAGATATGCTAATATCACGACGACCAAAATCTGGGTCTTGAGGATGGTTCGGTACGTTTAGCTCATGACTAGGCATATCTATAATAGTTACTTTTACCGGATCTAATACGGCATTTTTTCTTAGTGCATTTTTATTTAGATCATCACGGATTGATTCTTCTAAAACAGATACATCAATTATAGAGTCTTGCTTAGATATTCCTACCAGCTCACAGAAGTTACGAATTGATTCTGGCGTGTAGCCTCTACGACGATAGCCTTTGAGAGTCGGCATACGAGGGTCATCCCAGCCATTGACAAGCTTATTATCTACTAGGTATTTTAGTTTTCTTTTACTTGTTATTGTATAGTTCAAGTTAAGTCTAGAAAACTCAATCTGCTGAGGTTTTTCCTCAAACTCTGTTTCAGAGACTACCCAGTCGTAAAAAGGTCTTTGATCTTGGAACTCTAAAGTACATAGTGAATGTGTAATACCTTCTATAGCATCTTCTAGAGGATGAGCAAAGCTATACATAGGATATATACACCATTTGTCACCAGTTTTAGGGTGGTTTGAGAATTTTATTCTATATAGAGCAGGGTCTCTTAGGTTTATATTACCTGAGGACATATCAATTTTGGCTCTTAATGTTTTGCTTCCTTCAGGGAACTTACCATCTTTCATTGCTTGGAAAAGCTCTAGGTTTTCTTCAATAGAGCGATTTCTATATGGACTATCTTTTCCAACCTCTTTTAAAGTGCCTCGATATTCTCTAACTTGTTCAGCTGATAAATCACAAACATAAGCTTTACCTTTTTTAATAAGTAATACAGCTAGCTCATACATTTTATCAAAATATTCTGAAGCAAAGTGAGGGTCATTCTGCCATGTAAACCCTAACCATTGAACATCCTCTTGGATAGCGTTTATATATTCGATATCCTCTTTATCAGGATTTGTATCATCAAAACGTAAGTTACATTTCCCATCAAACTCTTTTGCAATACTAAAATTTAGGCAGATAGATTTCGCATGTCCAATATGCAAATACCCATTTGGCTCAGGCGGAAACCTTGTTAGTATGCTTGAAACCTTTTTAGTTCCTAGATCTTTTTTTATAATATTTTTTATAAAATTAGTTTTGTTTATTTTAGTTTCATTACTCATGATTTTTTATAAAGAAATAGTTGGATTAACAAATTTACTAATAGTTTACTTTATTCACAAAACAATAACATATTTTTTTGAAAAAAAAGTATATACTGGCTATAATTTTCATTTAAAAGCTAATTGTTATTTAAGCTAAGGAACTTTAGCAATGGATCCCTCTACCATAGATGATAATAAATATTTATATACTTCAAAAAATGTATATCGAAATTTATCTTTAGAGCAACTTGCAAGATATGCTGAAAATAGTTGTGGTTTTATACAAAGAGAAGGTAAAACTCTTGTAGTTGATAGTGGTAGTATCAAAGGAAGACTTCCTGATGATAAATATATTGTAGAAACCAAATATGCGAAAAAGAATGTCTGGTGGAATGAAGAAGGCTCTGATAACAAAAGATTAAAGAGAAAAAGTTGGAAGCTTATAAAGCAAAAACTTTGCCAAGATGTTTCTCAAAGGGATTTATTTGTAGTAGATGGCTTTTATAATCATGATGATAAAAGAAAAGTTGCTGTTAGACTAATAACAACACAAGCTTCAGCTGCCTATTTTTTTAAGCTTGTAACAATATCTGATAATAACTTAGGTCACTTTGATCCGCAGTGGGTAGTAATGCACTCTCCAGAAACAGAGATTGAAAATTATGAGGAGCTTGAACTAAACTCATCTAAAGCTGTTGCAACAAATTTAAAACAGAGAGAGAGTATACTTGTTGGAACATATTATTTAGCAGAGATAAATAAAGTTCTCTTATCTGTAATGAGTTATTATTTATCATTGAATGATATTGGTGTTTTTTACTGTGCGGTTGGTGTTGATGCAGAAGCAAAAAGTAGTATGTTTTTTGGATTATCAGGTAGTGGTAAAACAACATTAGCTTTAGATAAGCAAAAAACGTTAGTGACAAATGAGGCTATTGCTTGGACAGAAATGCGTGGAGTATATAGCTTAGAGTCTGGATTAACTATAAAATCTGCAAGCTTTAAAAAAGATGACCCTCGTATTGAGAACTCTTTAAAAGGAGATCTCTTAATAGAAAACCCTAATTTTGATGAAGATCAAAACATTATATTTGGTCAAAAAAGTCAATCTCAGAGTAATACTTATATAACTTTTTCGCGAGAAAATTTTGATAATCTTATTAATACTGATAATCCAAGTACTATAATCTTTCTTGTTAAAGATGCTAAAGGTATTCTGCCAAGAGTTGCAAAGCTAAGTAAAGGCCAAGCAATTTATTACTTTTTATCTGGTTATACATGTACTTCTACAGGCGTTGAATCTGGTGTTACAGAGCCTAAGCCAGAATTTTCAAGCTGTTATGCTCAGCCTTTTTTATTGCTAAGACCAACTAGGTATGCAAGTATTCTTCGTCAAAGATTAAAGCACAGTAACGCTAATATTTATATGGTTAATGTTGGTTGGATTGATGGTGATTATAAGACAGGTAGAAGAGTGCCTACAGAAGAAACAAAAACTATCGTTGACTATTTATTAAATAAGCCAGAAAATGTAGGCTTTAAGTTTGAAAGACAGAAGTATTTTAATTTTAAAGCATTAACATCTATTTATGATAATGATGAAGTATTTCATTTAAATAATATTTGGGATGATAAATCAGAATATAAAAAACAATATAAAGCTTTAGCAAAAGACTTCATTAAAAACTATACACAGTTTGAGAATGATGAGTTTGCATTAAAATATAAAAAGTTCCAGCCAGATATCTAAGAGTTAACCTTATTGGCTATAGGAAAAATATTCTTTATTTATTATAATAACTCTAACTTGTAAAAACTTTAAAACAGAATGTTAATTTATCTTTTTAAATGGCTAAGCCATTACTTCAATGGTTTAGGAGTCTTTAGTCATTATCTTTCTATCAGAATTATTATGATTTCTATCACATCTTTGCTAATAACACTTTTCTTAGGTGGCCCTATGATTCGTTGGTTGCAAAAGATGCAAATAGGTCAAGTTGTGAGAGATGATGGTCCAGAAAGTCATTTTTCAAAAAAGAATACTCCGACAATGGGTGGAGTTTTGATATTAGCATCGATAGTTATATCTTCATTGCTATGGGGGGATTTATCTAGTATCTATTTATGGATTTTAATACTGGTAGTTGTTTTTTTTGGAGCTATTGGGTTTATTGATGACTATTTGAAACTAGTTCTTAAGAACCCTAAGGGTCTAAGGGCTAAACATAAATTTGCATTACAGACCATATTCTCAATTATACTAGCAATAATTTTGTTTTATCTTTTATCAAAAGATGGACAAATGAGTTTATCTATACCGTTTTCAAAGAGTTTATTTATACCTATGGGAATAGTATTATTTATAGTTCTAACATTTTTTATTATTAATGGTAGTAGTAATGCTGTCAATCTCACAGATGGTTTAGATGGTTTAGCAATAGTGCCAGTCGTTTTAGTAGCTATGGGGTTAGGGATATATGCATATATTGAAACTAATAGTACTTTAGCTAATTATCTTTTGTTTAATTATTTAGGTAATCCAGGGCTTGCTGAGGTTGCTGTTTTTTGTGCTGCTGTATGTGGTTCAGGATTAGGGTTTTTATGGTTTAATTCATATCCAGCTGAAGTTTTTATGGGAGATGTTGGCTCATTAACTTTAGGTGCTGTTTTAGGTGTTATAGCTATAATGATTCGTCAAGAGTTAATATTCTTTATAATGGGTTTACTTTTTGTTGTAGAGGCTCTGTCTGTGATGTTACAGGTAGGTTCCTATAAGCTTAGAAACGGTAAAAGAATCTTTAGGATGGCACCAATACATCATCATTTTGAGCTAAAAGGTTGGCCTGAAACTAAAGTAGTGGTACGTTTTTGGATAATATCATTAATACTTTTTTTAATTGGCTTGGCAGCTATTAAGGTTCGATAATGTTCAGTTTTCACTATAATGATATTAAGATTTCTAAGTTATTAATGGTTGGATATGGAGTCACAGGGAAGTCAGTTTGTGATTTTCTGGCAAATTTTATTGATCTTGAAGTAGATATATCACAAAGTGATGAAGAATTTCAAAGTTATGATTTAAATAGTTATGATTTAATAACAGTCAGTCCAGGCATACCACTTAATAAATCACCATATAGAGCATTATCTAAATACAAAGATAAAATTGTTAGTGATATAGATATATTTTATCAATATATTAAAAATACAAAAGCAAAAACTATTGCAGTAACTGGATCAAATGGCAAAAGTACAGTAGTTACTTTACTTGATTTTGTGCTTAAAGAGCTTGGATATAAGAGTATCTTAGTTGGAAATATTGGTACACCTGCACTAAATAAAATAGATGAGAAGTTTGATTACTGTGTTATAGAAGCATCAAGTTTTCAGATAGATATATTTCACTCAGTAAAGTTTGATATTGGTTGTGTTATTAATGTGTCACCTGATCATTTAGATAGGTATGCAAGTTTTGGCGAATATAAGCAATCAAAGTTAAATCTAGCAAACTTTAGTAAGGATTTCTTTGTATATGATGTCCATAACAATGGTGTTAAATATGCCGGAGAGTATGAGATAGTAAGGTCAAGTATATATAAAAATGCTACAAAACTACTTGATATTAAAGATACGAAATTATTCGGCGTACATAATTTAGAAAATATTATTGTTGTATTAAATATATTAGATAGATTAGGTTTAGATGTTTTAAAAGCAATTAATGCTATCAAAAAATTTAAAGGCTTGGATCATCGTTGTAAAATCGTTAAGAGTGTTGATGGTGTAACTTATATAAATGACTCAAAAGGCACAAATGTTGGAGCTACTGTTGCAGCACTTAATAGTATTACTAATACAAAAAATATTATATTGTTATTAGGTGGTGTAGCTAAGGGTGGCGACTTTAGTCTTATGGTTGAATCACTTAGAAGATATGTTAAATATGTCTATATATATGGGCAAGATAAACAATATATTCAAGAGTATATCAAAGATAGTTGTAATTATGAATTATGTAATAATATGCATGAAGCTCTTGAGTTAGCAAATAAAAAAGCACAAGGTAGTGAAATTATTTTATTGTCACCGGCATGTGCAAGTTTTGATGAATTTAAAAATTATGTGAAACGTGGTGAAGCTTTTGAAGATTATGTTGCACAATTAAAATATCTAGGAAGCTAAAAGTGTTATATAGACTAAAACTTTTATTAAGTAGGAAAAATGTAAAAAGAGAGCGCGTAAGGGCAAAACTTGAGATTGATATTTCTATAGTTTTTATAATGCTTGGATTGCTCACTTTTGGTTGGGTTATGGTTACTTCAGCATCTATGGTAGATGCATTATATGATTTTAATGATCCATATCATTATTCTATAAGACAGGGTTTCTTTGCAATCATATCGATATTTTTATTTTTACTAGCACTGCTTGTGCCAACTAAGAATTATGAGAAAAACTATAATGCATTTTTCTTTATAATGCTTCTAGTTTTAGTTGCTGTTCTAGTTCCAGGTTTAGGTAAGAGTGTTAATGGTGCTAGACGTTGGATACCTTTATTAATCATCAATATCCAGGTTGCTGAGTTAGCTAAACTTTTAGCAATTATATTTTTCTCTGGCTATATTGCTACAAATCTAAAAAATATGGGGAATTTTAAAGAAGGTATTCTTACTCCGATAACTTTATTGGGCTGCATAGCTATACTCTTACTAATGCAACCAGACTTTGGTTCTACAGTTGTAATATCAATATGTGTCATGGGTATGTTATTTGTATCTGGTAATAAAGTACGTTGGTATGGATTGCTCTTGGTAGCGATGGTTCTAATGGCATCAATGCTAGTTATTATATCTCCTTATAGAATGCATAGGATTACAGGATTTTTACATCCGTGGGAGAATGCTAATGGCTCTGGTTATCAACTAGTTCAAGCTCTTATAAGTTTTGGTAGAGGTGGTTGGTTAGGTGATGGTTTAGGTAATGGGGTGCAAAAGCAGTTTTTCTTACCAGAGGCGCATACTGATTTTATCACTTCTGTTATAGCTGAAGAGATAGGTGTTTTTGGTTTGATGGTTTTATTATTAGTTTATTTATTTATTGTTTTAAAGGCAATAAATATTGCTAAGCTAGCTTTTGAATTAAAGAGATACTATCAAGCATTTCTTGCTTATGGTATTGGTTTTTGGATTAGTTTTCAGGTTTTTGTAAACGTTGGTGTAAATACAGGGTTATTACCAACAAAAGGTTTAACTTTACCTTTAATAAGTTATGGTGGAAGTAGCTTATTGATAATGTGCTATACATTAGGAATTTTAGTTAGGGTTGATTTTGAGAACAAACTTTTAGCAGATACGATAAACCCTAGATATGTTTACAAGAAAGTTAGATAATAAAAAGCTTATTGTTTTTGGTTTTTTTCTGAGGTATGTACATTTCTAACTATATACAATGGTCTATGTTTTGTTTCTATAAATATTCTACCTATATAGCTACCTAACATACCTATTCCAATCATCTGCAGACCACTAAAAAATAGTATGAAAGTTACCAATGATGGGTAACCAGGGGTGTTAATTCCAAATATTAGTGACTTTAAGATTATTATTGAGCCGTAAATAAAGCTTATAAAAGCAACAAAGACACCAATATAAGACCATATCTCTAAAGGAGCTTTACTAAAACTTGTAATTCCATCAATTGAGAATTTAAATAATTTCCAATAGTTCCACTTAGTCTGTCCAGCGACCCTTTCTTCTCTTGTGTGATAAACAAGCTTTTCTTTAAAACCTATCCATGTTAATAGCCCTTTATTAAAGCGAACTTTTTCTTTTAGCTCAAGGAAAGCATTTATTGCTGCTCTGTTAAGTAGTCTATAATCTCCAGCATTAGGTGTAAGTTTAGTATCACTAATACGGTTGATAAGCTTATAAAAAAGACCCGCAGTATGTTTTTTCGTTGTTGTATCAGTATTACGATTTTCTCTAACAGCAGTTACAACTTCATAACCATCTAACCAATATTCAACCATCTCTAAAATAAGCTCAGGAGGATCTTGTAGGTCAGCATCTATAGAAATAGCAGCATCTCCCTTACAATTTGCAAAACCAGCAAATAGAGCAGATTCTTTACCGAAGTTTCTTGATAGGTCAACCACAACAATTTCTGGAATATCTTGCTGTTTTTTTAGCAGTAAGTCTAGAGTGTTGTCACTACTACCATCATTAATAAAAACTACCTCGTATTTTGTTGGTAGTTTCTTTAGAATAGGCATTAATCTATCGAATAAATGATCTATAGTATCAGACTCATCTTTTACTGGTATTAGTATACTGGTTAGCTTATTTTGATTGGTCATTTAAGAAATTGTGTCCTTTTGATTTCTTTAAATATTTTAAAATTAATACTATTCTAAAGCAAACTTAATATATGCAATCAAGTGAGTATTACATTACTATCACTTTGATCTTTTAGTGCTTGCTCTGATTGGAAGTATTTAAACTCATTAACTCTAGATTTTGATATGGGATCTTTTTCATCAATGTCTATAGCTGGGTGACACATTATTAGTCCACCATCTGTGATTTCTGAATACGCTTTTAACATAACTTTTCTAAAATCTTGATTATTACTCTCAAGTGAATATATTCCAGAAAAACTAGTGTTATGATTAATGTTATTATCCACTAATAATTTGTTGAATTTCTTTGCACCACTGCGATAGATTATTAATGATTTAAAATCTGATTTATCCATGTTAAATGTTGAGCGGATATATGTTTGTTTTTTAAACATATCAAAGTCTTTGTACAAATCTATGACAACTTTTCTAACTATAGGAAAATGGTGTACATGTTGATGTCCATCAATAAAATCCGGCAAGTCTCCCCATTGAGCTATAAAATTGTCTATTTGAGCTTTAAGTTCATTATAGACATCAGTATAGCTTATTGCCCTTAGTTTTGATTTAGCAAGTAGTTTTGATAGAGGTAAAAATTCTTTATTTCTGCTAATAGAAGTAGCTTTTGTAAAAGGAGTTCCTTCTGTTAGGTTTAGGTGTATACCTACATCGATAAAGTTACTATAGATATTTTTTAAATTAGGTATACCGCGTTTTAACGCGGCCATGTTTGACATACAGCTTGTAGCATTGATGACTTTTTTTTCAAGAAGTCTAATAATGCCTTCATTAACATTATCACTTAGGCCAAAATCATCAGCACATATTATTATTTTTTTGTACATACTATATTAAGGAAGTGATATTATATTGCAAACTTTGATTCTACTATACTTTCTTTATGCTTTCAAATAAGAGGTATTTTTATTCACAAGCTTTAATATTTATATTCTTTTTTTACATATTCTCCTGTATGCCTTTAATGGTAGATGATATTTGGAGATCTCAGCTAGCAGCTTTGTACAATCATACAGTTTTTGTAACGTTGACTCATGACTATATGACTCATACAGGAAGAATATCAGCAAAACTGTTAGGTTCTATATTTTTTAATAAGCCAATGCCTTATATGATAACTATAGCTGATGCGATTAGTGCACTATCTTTTAATATACTTATTATATATTTATACAAAATTATTACTGGCAAAGAAAAGGTTGTTTTTGATAAAGCCTATATAAATTACTTATCGATTTTTTTCTTTGTATTCACTTTTAGTGCCTTTATTGGGACAACTATGTGGAAAATGGTTGCAATGCAGTATCTTTGGGGAATATCTTTATGTACTTACTTAGCGTATAAATTATTATATGGAAAACAAATAAATATTTTTTTAGCAATTTTCTCATCAGTATTTATTGGTTTATATAATGAGCAAGTTTTTGCGTTTTGCTTTATTCTTTTATTTGTGTTTGCAGTTTATAACTATAAAACTGATCATTTGAATAAAAATATTGTAATTATGCTTTTATTGTTGTTTATTTCAGGTCTTATTGATTGCTTATCACCTGGAAATATTTATCGAGCTCAAGAAGAGGTGATGAAATTTGGCTTTAATATTTATATAGATCAGCTTATTACAATACTTCTTGCAATTTTTAGAGGACTTCTAATTTTACCATTCTTAATTTGGTCTTTTAAAAGTACAACAAGAAACCAAACTCTCACAAATATGCAGAAAACAGCTATTAAAACAGCTTTGATATTAACTTTTTTAGTCGCTTTTATGTTTTTTAGATATGCAGGAACTGGAAGGGTATATATGGTATATATCATTTTGTACTTTTGTACTATATGTTATAACACTAATATAATTAATAAAGTTGCAGATAGTATTAAATTAAAAAGAACGGCATATATCTTTTCTATATTAGCTATATTATTATTGCTTCTAGGAAGTACTTTTATACACCATAAATTTAATCAGAGACTTAAATATATCAATAATCATATAAATCAAAGTGTATGTCTTGATGAAATATACTCACCAGTTTGGTATTTGATTTATTTTAAAGATTTTAATGCTTACGGCGATACTAAAGGTGAAAATGGTTATGGTTACCGTAATTATAATCAGGATTATGCTAGATATTATAATTTAAAGAAGATTTGGTATTGTAAGTAACTAGCATACCTCAAAAAAATATCCATTTTTGGATTTTTAAAGTTATAATTACATTCATTAGTTAGACATTTTTAAAAAGATGACAAATAGGAATATTGAAAATCCGAAACTCTATGCGGTAATACCAGTTTATAATGAAGAAGCGTTAATAGGATCCTTCCTAGAAGAGCTAGCTACTAAACTTGTAGAAATATCATCGAACTATAAGATAGTTGTAGTTGATGATGGCAGTGTAGATAAGTCTAGAGAGATCATTCAAGGGCTTGTTGGTAAGCTAAATATAAAGCTTATTAGCTTTTCTAGAAACTTTGGCCAAGAAGCTGCTATTACAGCCGGATTAGAAGCCTCTTGTGATGCAGATGCTGCAGTTATTATGGATTGTGATTTTCAACATCCGATAGAAGTGATAGATCAGTTTTATGAGAAATGGTGCGAAGGATACTCTAATGTTTATGGTATAAGAACTAGAGATGATCAAAGCA
Source organism: Francisella sp. LA112445 (assembly GCF_012224145.1). NCBI lineage: Bacteria > Pseudomonadati > Pseudomonadota > Gammaproteobacteria > Thiotrichales > Francisellaceae > Francisella > Francisella sp. LA112445. The sequence goes on along the minus strand of NZ_CP041030.1, from coordinate 1,640,126 downwards.
AAACTAGAAGCTTTTTATCAGAAACATTTTTTAAGTTTAGTAAGAGTATGATGGGTGTTGATATTCCAGCTAATGCGGGATACTTTAGATTGTTGGATAAACAATGTATCAAAGCTTTTAACTCATTATCGGAAAATAATCGTTTTATTCGTGGTCTTTTCTCGTGGATAGGCTTTAAAGGTTATGCCATACCATTTCAAGTTGCTGATAGGAAAGATGAAACACCTAGTAGATGGGGATATAAGAAGCTTTTCAAATTAGCTTTTACGGGGATCTTCTCATTTTCATCTGTTCCGCTTAGAATGATATCTCTTATGGGGATGATAATCTCTATATTTGCATTAGCATATGGTCTATATACGATTTTAGCTAATTTACTCTTTGGTGTCGGTGTTAGCGGTTGGCCAACTATTGTAGTGAGTATTATGTTCTTTAGTGGTGTTCAGCTTATTTCACTAGGAGTTTTAGGAGAATATATAAGCCGTATATTTGATGAAGCAAAAAATCGTCCTAAATATATTATTGATGAAGATGAGAGCCGAAATATTTAATTATTCTAAATAAGTTTGTTTTTTCCTTAATCTATTAAGTTTTCCTTCTAATCTAATAAATAGCTTATTGTAAAAGTAATCTGTTTGTTTGATATTTGAAGCTATAACTAAAATTTATTACACAATACAATTAATTCGAAAGAAATATGCCATTCTACGATCAAATTCAGAACTGGCTTTGATAGTAGAGTCTAGTTTTAAACTCGTAATGAGTAGATTCCTATATTCAAACTGTATGATGACAAAGAGATTTCATTCAAAAAATATTCCAATTAGCAATAAGATTAAAATATAAGTAATAGAGAACTATAAGTATAATAACTTTAAAATAGATTCATATCTATTTAGCACAGAGTTAGTCATTGAGATTACTACGTTAGAAGCTTGAAATGAAATCTTCTGTATAATTATTTGGGATATTGTTTAACAATCAATTTTTAATTACTTTTACTACAACGTTTTTGTTGTATCTTCCTTTAACTTGGAAGTCTATATTGGGATATTTTTCTTTAATTTTTTGTAATTGCTTCTCTTTTGTAAAAATAACAATATCTTTTTTAGTTTTTAGAAGTTCACCAAATTGAGGGTAAGTTATTAAATACTTTGGCCATTCGCCATTATGAGATTGCTGATATTGTTTGATACCATAATGGAATTCTCTTGCCCAGTTGTCGATTTCTGGTCTATAAGTTTTCCAGTTATAAACGATATAAATATTATCATTCAATAATAATGGAAGATCTTCTTCATAACCTTTTTTCTTTATCTCTTCTTTTAGGATAAAATGCTTTGGTTGAGGTCTATTATAGTAGACGAATATAGTATCTTTAGGTGAATCGTTTATTACTTTTTCAACTAAAGGTTCAGATGTTCTAATATCAAAATAAGGAATAACTAGTTGCCCTAAGATATTAAGTACCATAAGAGCAGCGATTATTAGAATAATTGCTTGCTTGATTTGTCCTTTTACTGATAGTCTTAGGCTAAATGCAATTGCAAAAGCACATAATGCTACTAGTAAAATATATATTGCTGGGGCGTGAGTATCTAAGAATAAATGTTGTACTATTGGAAATATAGCAACCACAAAACCTGTTATTAAGAATAGTGTACTAGCAGCGATATGCATCTTTTTAAAAGTGTTTACTCTATCACTATTTTTGATTATTTTCTCAAACGATAGAGCCATTAGTAATGATAATGGTCCAAAAATAGGCAAAATATAACTTACAATTTTTGAGCTAGGGATTGAGAAGAATATTAGGATAAGTAGGCACCAAAGAGCTATTAAAAATGTAGTATAATCTTTTTTTCTATTTTGCCAAATAGTTTTAAACCCTTTTGCGAGTCTATTAAGTAGTAAAATACTAAATGGTAAAAATACAGCTAATATAATTACAAAATAAAACCAAGGTCCAATAGCATTATTGAAACCATGTCCAACAAAGCGATAGAATTGTTGGAAATAGAAGAAGAAATATAAGAAATCTGGGTTTTGTTGTTGCGCTAAAACTAACCAAGGTGTGACAATAACCACAAATATAATAGCACCCGTTGGGATATATAACTCTTTTATTCTAGACCAATTATTTGTTACAAGCATCCAGACAAAAATTGTCATGCAAGGAAAGGCTATAGCTATCAAACCTTTAGTTAAAAATGCTAATGCAGATACAAAGTATGCAGCATACATAAAAAAGCGTTTTTTATTGCCTATTGGTTGTTTTAAACTAACTAGACATAAAAAGAATGCAATCCAAAGTAAGTTTGCAACTATAAGATCCATGTTTGCATAGTGAGCCTCAAAGAAATATAAAACATTCGCTGCGAGTATAAAACTTGCTAAGACACCAGCAAAGCGTGAATAAAAATATCTACCGAAAGAGTATATTGATATACATCCTAATATACCAAAAAGCGCTTGGGGTAAGCGAATAGCCCAAGCATTTATACCAAAAAAGTGCATTGAGGTAGCTTCGAGCCAATAGTAAAGGGGAGGCTTATCTAGAAAAGGAACACCATTGATTAAAGGTGTAACCCAGTTGCCAGTACTTAGCATTTCTCTAGCAATTTCAGGGTAGCGACCTTCATCTGGAATACTTAAGTGTCTATGACCAAGAAATATAATAAAATAGACTACATAAATTACTAATAGAATTATGATGTCATAAGCATAAGAGTTTTTAAATTTATTCATTTATGTTTCTAAAAAAGATAAATTAATGACTTAATGTATCTTTTAATTATGATTTTTTCAAGAGAATTATATTAAAAGTAACTAATGGTAAAAGCCAAAAATTATTTTAGGATATTACATTTTTAAGAGTTAAATTTCACTGAATTGCTCTGGTTTATCTTCTTTATTTTCAAATAAGAACTTATGCATTTCTTGTTGAAGGAACTCTTTTGCTTTTGGGTCCATAAGGTTAAGTCTATACTCATTTATCAATATAGTTTGATGAGATAACCAAGCCTGCCAAGCTTTGTTTGAAATTTCTGTATGAATTTTTTTACCTAGCTCACCTGGTAAAGGCTGAAATGGTATAGCTTCTAATTCTTGATTATATTTTTTGCAAAAAACGGTAGACATTTTTTCTCCTTTAAAACTTTTTTAGATACATCTTTTAGGTCTTGGTAGTCCAGCTAATTTGGCAGCTTGTACGGCTGGAGAAACTGGGAATAACATTTGTAAATATAAACTATTACCTATTTTATCGCCATACTTCTCTTTTAGTGCTTTCACAAGTTCTCTAATTGCTGGTGATTTTTTGTTTTCTTGGTAAAAACTTCTTAAAAAGCTAATAACTAACATATGATCTTCAGTTAGATCAATATCTTCATTTGTAGCAGCTAATTTACAGAAATCTATATCCCAAGTTTCGAAATCTATTAAAAAGCCTTGTTTGTCTATGTTGTAGTTATCCACAAATATGATAAAATTTGTTACTAGTTTTACTATCTGACAATTATAGCAAATAAGAATAGTTGTTTTAATCTATAAAAAGGCATATTCAATGAAAGTTACTTTATATACTACAAAATATTGTCCATATTCTCTTAGAGCAAGAATCGCTTTAGCAGAGAAAAAAATGAGTATGGATGTTGTTGAAGCTGGTGATTTAGCACCAGAAAAGTTAAAGAAAATATCACCTAATGGTATTTTTCCGGTACTAAAAGAAAAAGATTATAGTATAAATAATAGAAAAGCTCTTTTAATATATATTGATGAGAGATTCCCGGCACCTGGATTATTACCTAGCTTAGTTAATGAGCGTATAAAAATTCGTTTATCATTAGAAAAAATAGATAATGAATGGTATCCAGTATTAGATCAGATTAGAAAAAATAAAACAGATCATGAAAAATTAGCTGTGTTGTTTAAAGACCTAAAAGAAAGTTTTTTAACAATAGAGAAAGCATTTAGTGAATTTGATTATTTTATATCATCTAGCTTTACTTTAGCGGACTGTTATGTTGCAGCATTAATAATTTGCTTAGAAGCAGAAGGTTTTGTTATAGATGAAACATTTGGTGCTATGCATGATTATAAGAAAAGAGTCTTTGCTAGAGATTCTGTTAAAAAAGCTAATTTAAAAGGCAATGCGAATGAGTCATTGCTAAAAACTTTAAGAGCTCACAGGTAGGTAAAATTATATGTGGTATCAAGGTTTTGTAAATTTTGTTTTTTTTACTCTTAGTGTACTACTTGTTGTAGCTGCTATAATTTTTGTTGTTGGAAGTTTTTTCTCACTACTAGCAAAGGCAAAGCAAGAAGTTGCAAAGTTGACTAAGGGTAAACTAGAAATTAATAAAGTTGGTAATGACTACAAAGAAACTAAAAAGGAAGTTTTAGAAACGTTACTAGATAAAAAAGATTATAAAAATTATCTTAAAGAACAGAAAAAACTAGATAAGCAAGATGATAAGCCTGAAGGAAAAGTTTTTGTAGTTAACTTTAAGGGTGACATACATGCCTCACAAGTTGAAAATCTACGTAAGGAAGTATCTGCTATCTTAGCTGTAGCTAAATCAAATGATGAGGTTATTGTTAGAATAGATAGTCCTGGTGGAGTTGTGAATGGCTATGGTTTTGCTGCAGCTCAATTAGAAAGAATTCGTCAGGCAGGTATTAATTTAACTATTTGTATCGACCAAGTTGCTGCAAGTGGTGGTTATATGATGTCTGCTGTTGGACATAAGATAATCTCAGCACCTTTTGCTATAGTCGGTTCAATAGGTGTAGTTGGAACTATTCCAAATATTAGAGATCTACTTGAGAAGAACGGGATCAATGTCGAGATGCATACTTCTGGCGAGTATAAGCGCACATTAACTACAGTAGGTGAAAATACTGAAGAAGGTCGTAAGAAGTTCAAGCAAGATCTAGAAAATATTCATCAATTATTTAAAAAGCATATTTTAAATTATCGTCCTAATCTAGATATGCATAAAGTTGGTACAGGAGAGTACTGGTTTGGTAAGGATGCTCTTGAGTTGGGCTTAGTTGATGAGATTCAAACTTATGATGATTATTTGATAAGTTTGCTCGGTAAAAGACATGACGTATATGAAGTAAGTTTTGTTAGAAAAAAAGATAAGGGATTGTTGAAGTCTAAACTTGCTATGATCAAAAGAACTATAACAAACTTCTTATACGCACGCAAAATATTATAGGATCAAAGTGTTTTCTTTAAATACACATCAAAAAATCTTAGATAATTTTCTTGAGCAAAAGTCTAAGCAGATGCTACATCATGCTTTTATTTTTAGAGTTAAAGATGCTGTACTTTTAGATAGTTTTATAAACTCTTTATGCCAAGTATTATTAGGACAAAAAGTTGATGACTATAATGAGTCACCATATGTAACAATAGCTAATTCAGAAAATAATGAGATCAGAGTCGCAGAAGTTAAGAAAATAATAAAAAATTGTGAGCTAACAGCACATAATAACTTGGCTAAAATTATTATAATCCCAGAACTTGGATTTTTAAATGAATCTGCAACTAATGCTATTTTAAAAACACTTGAAGAGCCAGCTGAGAATACATTCTTTTTAATGTTTACACGCAACTATAATAATATTTTAGCGACTGTAAAAAGTAGATCTTTAACTTATGATATAAGCTTTGATCAAGAGGATAAGTATAATTACTTAAAATACACATTTGATATGTCAAAAGATGCTATAGAAAAATCTTTATTGATGGCTAGAGATGATGTTAATGTTATTGCTAAGATTAAGTTAGAGCAACATTTTTGGCAAGTTAGAAATAGTTTGATGAGAGTTTTAGTAAATCAATTAAATCCTAATGTTTTTCTTAAAGAGGTTAACCCTAATTTTAAAGATACGCTTTATTGGTTAACAAGTTTAATTGTTGATGTGTATTATCATAAGCTTAATGATGAAGATCAAAATATTGCTAATTATGATAAAATTGCTGTTGTTAAATATCTGGCTGCTAAATTCTCAGAAGATGAAATATATAAGCTATATCAAAAAACATTAGAAGCTAACGATTATTTTCTTAATTTTAAAAACGTTGATAAAGAATTAGTTTTAGAAAATTTAATATTAAAAATTATAAAGTAGGTAAAAAATGGAAGTAAAACAACAACAAAAATTAAAGGCTCAAGCTCACAGCTTAAAACCTGTAGTTTTAATGGGTGAGAAAGGTCTTACTGAAAATGTAATGCTAGAGATTGATTTAGCTTTAGCATCGCATGAGCTTATAAAAGTGAAAGCAGGACGTTTACCAAAAGAAGAAAAGCAACAAATTGCAACTGAGATTGTTAAAGCAACTAAATCAGAGTTAGTGCAAATAATAGGTAATATTTTAGTCCTATATAGAAAGAATCCTAATAAAAATAGAAAATAGGTTTAGATATGAGTTTTCCAATATCACGTCCGCGTAGACTTAGAGTGTCACAAAACATTAGAGATATGGTTGCTGAAACAACCTTAAATGTTGATGATCTAATGTATCCAATATTTGTTGTGCATGGTGAGAATATTAAAAAAGAAATCTCAAGTATGCCAAATCAATACCATTGGTCTATAGATATGCTAGATGAGCTTGTTGAGAGGGTTCTTAAAGCAGGTATAAAAAGTGTTATGATATTTGGAGTACCAAAATCTAAAGATTTAGTTTCATCTGAGAACTATGATCCAAATGGTATCACGCAACAGGCAATTAGAAAAATTAAACAGCTTGCTCCAGAGCTTGTTGTTGCCACTGATGTATGTATGTGTAGCTTTACGCCGCATGGACATTGTGGAATCTTAGATGAAGATGAATATGTTGATAATGACAAAACATTAGAAATTTTAGAAAAAACAGCAGTGTCTCATGCAGAGGCTGGTGCTGATATAGTTGCACCAAGTGGTATGATGGATGGCATGATTATAGCTATGCGTCAGGCTTTAGATAAGGCTAATTTTGAAACTGTAAGCATTATGTCATATTCAGTGAAATATGCTTCAGCTTACTATGGGCCATTTAGAAGTGCTTGTGACTCATCTTTAAAAGGTGATCGTAAAACTTATCAGATGGACTATCGTAATAAGAAGGAAGCTATTCGAGAAGCTATTGCTGATATAGAGCAAGGTGCAGATTTTATCATGGTTAAGCCTGCATTAAGTTATCTTGATATTATAAATGAATTAAACCATATAGTTGACTTACCAATTGCAGCGTACCATGTAAGTGGCGAGTATGCGATGATAAAAGCCGCAGCTCAAGCTGGATTAGTTGATGAAAAAGCTATTACAATTGAAACATTAGTATCTATGAAACGTGCTGGAGCTAAGATTATACTTACATATACTGCCCTAGATGTAGCTGATTGGATCAAGTGCTGATAGGATTAATTGTAATATAAATAATTTTATGTAGAATTTTTGATAAGCACAGTATATTTCTATAAGTAAATAATGACTAGATTCATTAAGTTTTTTTCATTGATAGTGTTAGCTATTACTCTCTCAGCCTGTGCTATTATTACAGATCATAATTTTGTATATCTAGGGCATCCTGTAAAATTACCAGAGTATCAAGTTTATTATGATAAAACCCAGAATCTATATCTATTTATAGATAAGCATAGTTGTTTTGATAAAAGTATTGAGGGGGCTGGGACATGCATGGCCTTAAATCAGCAGGAAGCAGATAACTTTATCAAGCAGATATTGCCACAGTTAAAAGAGATTGAGAGTCGATTAGAAAAAGAGCATAAAGAAGAAGTTATCGAGGCTTTAAAAAAATATAATAAGAAAGTAGTTAAAAGGCCACTTAAACTTGACCTTAAACTACGACCAGTAAAACAAATTAATGCATATGGTAAGAAAGAATATCACTTAGTACCAAGAAAATATAATGTAAAAGTTAACTTAATACTTATGCTAGATGAATCTAATAAGCAAAAAAGTAATATTCGTGTCATATATTCGCTAAGAATGCCAGCAGTTATTCGTAATCAGAAAACCTCTACAAAACCATTTTTAATAGATCCTGAGTATTTAGAAAAGGTTATGAATGAAAAGGCCGTAAAAGACTTTGAAGATTTATATAATAAACATATAAAAAAAACAAAAGCTAAAGAAAATGAATTTGAACATTTTCTAAACGATGAATTACATATATAAGTTTTATAATTAAATTGTAAAAAAAAGGAATATTATATAGAATTTTAGTAATTAAGTTATAAATTTTACTAAGTATATCTGTGAATCGAATAATCAAATTTTCAACTATTATATTTTTAAGTATTATCGCTTATGCTTGCGCAATAATTTCAAAAGACAATTTTGTGTATTTAGGCCATCCAAAATCATATCCTGATTATAATATTTATTATGATAAATCAGAAAAAATGTATCTTTTTATAGATAAAGATGGTTGTTTTGATAAAGATGTAGATGGACCTGGGACATGTTTTGCTCTTAATCACAAAGAGGCGGATGACTTTGTTGGCAATATTTTACCAAAGATGCTTGATAGACGCAGTAAAATCTTAGAAGAAAGTAACAAAGAAAAAATAATAAAATACTTAAAAGAATCCAATAGAAATGCTGTTACAAAAGTAATTGACACTACAGGTATTAAAGTTACTCCGGTTAAAGATATTGAAGTAGATGGCAAGAAACAATATCATTTGGTTTCAAGAAAATATAATGTAAAAGTTAATCTGAGAATTATATTAGATAAAGCTGGAAAAGGTAATGATCTAAGAGTCTTATACTCTCTAAAAATTCCAGGTGTTATAGATATGCCAAATATATCACTAAAACCATTTATGCTTGATCCTGAATTCCTAGATAGAGTAATGGATAAAAAATATATTAAAGACGCTGAGCAGAGAGAAAAGAGTAATTTAGAGCAGCGCAAAAAAGAGAAGCAGAAGTTTAAGGAATTGAATCATTACTTAGACAATAACTTGGAAGTTAAGTAATTTATATGATAAATATAGCTCTATACGAACCAGAAATACCACCAAATACTGGCAATATTATTAGATTGTGTGCAAATGTGGGTGCTAATTTACACCTAATAGAACCTTTGGGGTTTAAGTTAGAGGATAAACAGTTAAGAAGAGCGGGCTTAGATTACCATGAGTTTGCGGATCTTAAGATTTATAAAGACTTTGACGAATTTTATGAAAAAAATAAGTCCAAAAAGATTTGGGCTTGTACTACAAAGGCTAAGCAATATTACCATCAAGTAGATTTTGATTGTGATGATATTTTACTCTTTGGACCTGAAACACGAGGACTTCCTAATGAGGTTCTAGAGCTACTAAAACAAACTCAAATTAAGATTCCAATGCACAAAAATAGCCGTAGCCTAAACTTATCGAATTCAGTAGCAGTTATATTATATGGGGCTTTAAATAATATAGGTTTTGATAAGCTTGGATTGTTATAGTTATCTAGTTTAGTTTGAAAACATCACAAGTATTTTCATAAGTTTGTTTAGCTACTTTTTCATAATTTTCATTTCTTAATTCAGCAAGAAATTTTGCAACATATTTAACATATTCAGGATAGTTCGCTTTACCTCTGTATGGCACAGGAGTAAGGTATGGGGCATCAGTTTCTATAAGAATTCTATCTAAAGGTAATTTTTTTGCAGTTTCTTGAATATCTTTGGCATTTTTAAAAGTTAGTATTCCTGAAAATGAGATATACATTCCCATATCTATAGCTTGTTTTGCCATATCATAATCTTCTGTAAAACAATGTAGAATACCACCGCATTTTTCGACATTTTCAGATTTTAGAATATCTAAAGTATCTTGCTTGGCAGCTCTAGTATGTACAATTATAGGTTTTGCTACTTCAATAGCTGCTTGGATATGATTTACAAATTTAGAAACTTGTTTAGGTTTTGTTTCTTGGTCATTATAGTAGTAGTCTAGACCAGTTTCGCCTATAGCTACGCATTTTGGATGATTTGACCTAGTAATAATTTCTTCAATGCTAGGCTGATGTGAGTCTAATTCACTAGGATGGACCCCAACAGAAAAATATACATTATTGTAGTTTTCAGCTATTTTTTGGATATCACCAATTTCATGCCATGCTACAGCAATTGAAACTATTTTGTCGATGCCTGCATTTTTAGCGTTTGTGATGACATTCTCAAGGTTTGTATCTTCTAGTTTTAAATAATTAAGATGGCAATGTGAATCTATAATCATTTTCAGATAAATTTTTTTTAAGTTGCTACAGATTATAGCAAATATTTTATTTAATATATGTATTGATACATTTGATGAGTAGTTTTGCAGAAAGAGTGCTATTATGTATTCTAATAGGTTTTTATATTAATATCAGAATAACTTATACTAAGAGCTAAATAGTAATGAGTGAAAATAGTTTACATAGTAGTATTTATGATATCTTTCCAAAGTCTTCTAACGATGAGGTTTTCATAGATATTTTAAATCATAGAAATGTCAGCATCGAGAAAATTATTTCTTATGGGCAAGTTACAGATACTAATAAACCATACATCCAAGATCACGATGAATGGGTTTTAGTATTAAAAGGTAAGACAAAACTAAAACTAGAAACTAAAGAATATAATCTTGATGAAGGCGAGTACCTATTAATTCCTAAAAATACTAAACACTGGGTCACCTATACTGCTAATCCAACTATATGGTTAGCTATACATCTAAAAGGAAAATAAATATATGCAGGAATTTTTTGCAAACCATTTTTTTATATTATGCTCGTTTATAATATTGATGGGTTTTTTAGCTAGTTTTATTGATGCTATTGCTGGAGGGGGTGGTCTTATAAGTATTCCAGCTTTGAGTATGACTGGTTTACCAATTGTAATGGTTTTAGGTACAAATAAGCTTCAAGCTAGTATTGGTACAGCTATGGCAACTTTTAAGTATTATAAAAATGGTTTGATAAATTTTAAAACAGTATTGCGAGGTTTGATTGCTGGCTTTATTGGTGCATCTTTGGGTACGATATTGGCTGTTGTGATTCATAATGATTTTATGAATAAACTTGTTCCAATACTCTTAATAGTTGTTTTCATTTTTAGTATTGTAAATAAAAACCTTGGGGTCAATCAAGGCAAAAAAAAGATGTCAGAAGTGGCATTTTTTATATTATTTGGATTTTTGTTGGGAGCATATGATGGTTTTTTTGGTCCAGGTACAGGTAACTTTTGGATTATTGCAATTGTGTATTTTCTTGGTTATACATTCTTACAAGCTTCTGGATATGCCAAAGTATTAAATTTAAAGAGTAATGTATTTTCACTTATTATATTTATTTTATCAGGACATGTGAATTATATATTTGGATTCTTAATGGCTATAGGAAGTTTCTTTGGTGGTATTGTAGGATCTAGAATGGTTATATTAAAAGGATCAAAGCTTGTTAGACCTATATTTATAGTTGTGGTTGGTTTAAGTATTATCTTTATGATAAAAAAGACATATTTCTAAAATACTAATTTTTATTAAAGACCTTAACAAAAATTAATTTATAAAATCAATAAAACTATAAAACCATAATGCTATAATAGTCCTCATATTTTATAGTTAAAATAAATCTTAGTCATATGAGTGAAAAAGCGTTAGAAATAAAAAATCTGACTAAAATCTACAAAGGTGGCTTTAAAGCCGTTAATGATATTAGTTTAGATGTAAATAAGGGAGATTTTTTTGCTCTTTTAGGTCCTAATGGAGCAGGCAAATCAACAACATTAGGGATGATCTCTTCTCTTGTAAATAAAACATCAGGTCAGATAAAAATATTTGGCCATGATATTGATAATGATTTTATAAATGCTAGAAAGCACTTAGGGGTTATGCCTCAGGAGGTAAACCTTAATCTCTTTGAAAAGCCTATAGATATTTTAATTACACAGGCAGGCTTTTTTGGGATTTCTAGAAAAGAGGCTATACCTTATGCAGAGGAGCTACTTAGAAAAGTTGATCTATATGATAAGAGAAATACTCAGGTAAGATTCTTATCAGGCGGGATGAAAAGAAGATTAATGGTAGTCAGAGCTTTGATACATAAACCAAAACTTTTAATATTAGATGAACCAACTGCAGGTGTTGATGTAGAGCTTAGAAACTCTTTATGGGAAATGATTACTGAGTTTCATAAAGAAGGCTTGACTGTAATCTTGACTACACACTACTTAGAAGAAGCTGAATCTATGTGTAATCGTATTGCTCTTATCCATAAGGGTGATGTTCATGTAAATACAGATATGAAAAGTTTCCTAAAAACAGCAGATCAGCATACTTATATCTTTGATTTAAAAGATAAATGCCTAGTGGATATTAAGCTTAGTTCTGGTAATGTAAAGTTGGTTGATGAGTATACGCTGGAAGTAGAAGTTTCAAAAGGTGTTGTGTTAAATGAGATTTTTTCAGAATTGACAAATAAGTATCATCTAGATGTATTAGATGTACGTACTAAAGAAGCAAAACTAGAAAAATTATTTATAGATGTTGCAAGGAATAAATAGGTAAATTTATGAATTTAAAAGATTATTGGATAACTTACGTAACGATCTTTAGTCGTGAATGTAAAAGGATGTTCAGAATTTGGCCACAGACATTATTACCATCAGTTATAACTATCATTTTATATTTTTTGATATTTGGTAAAGTGGTTGGATCGCGTATTGGTTCTATGGGAGATGGTATTACTTATATGCAGTACATCACACCTGGTCTTATTATTATGGCGGTGATTCAAAACTCGTATGGTAATGTTGTAAGCTCCTTCTTTGGGATACGTTTTAGTAAGGCTATTGAAGAGTTGTTAGTTTCTCCTGTAAGTAACCATGTAATAGTTCTAGGTTATATCTCAGGAGGAATTTTTAGAGGTATTATTGTTGGTATATTAGTAAGTATTGCAGCATTTGCATTAGATGGCTTTAGTACTATTCATAGTGTATTTTTAGTGTTAGCTGGGTTTATATTCTGTGGGGCATTGTTTTCACTTGGAGGTCTAATAAATGCTATATTTTCGCAGAAGTTTGATGATACTACGATATTCCCAACATTTATATTAGCACCTCTTATTTACTTAGGAGGGGTTTTCTATAATATAAATAACCTTACAGGTTTTTGGCACTTTATATCTTCATGTAATCCATTATTTTATATAGTTGATTTTGTTAGATATGGATTTATTGGTGTTTCGACTGTTAATCCATATTATGCATTTACAGCAATTATTATCTTTACATTCTTATTGTATTATCTTTGCTGGTACTTATTAGAAAAAGGTATTCGTTTGAAATCATAGAAAATATTTGCTAGAAAAATTACTTGTAAATAATAAATTTAGATTATAATCAGTCAGTTTAATTATATTGAGGCTGATTTTATGGGATTTATTTTTTAAAAAAATATAAGTAAAGATTTAATAATATATTTATTTTTATACTTGTTTATATGGGTTGGATTAACAGCATTATTTTATAATAAATATGCTATTGCTGGGAATGTTGCTGAGAATCTAGCTTGGTCAAACTCTCTTAGTTTTATGTATGATAAACACCCTGGACTAGGCGCTTTTATCTTGAAGGTTTTATCACTTCTAACTTTTGGAAATGCTATCTTAGCAGATGTTTTGTCTAGTGGTTTATGTGTGCTAGTTTCTTTGATTTATATTTATAAAATTTGTAAAAGATTTTTCTCAAAAGAAGAAGCTACCTTTATAACTGTTATTTCGACATTTAGTGCGTATTACATATTACAATATTTTATAATGTATAATCAAAATGTGATACTTTTACCTTTTTGGGTTATCGCATCATATTATTTTATTCTTGTGTTAGATAAGAATCTTTATAAAAATTGGATAATGTTAGCGATATTTACTGCGTTAGGAGTATATGCTAAGTTTGAAATATTATTACTTTCTGGGATAATGTTTTTGTATATTCTTTTTTTCTTTAAGAGAGAATATGTATCTAAATTAATTACATCAGCAATTGTATTTTTTATAGCTATAATACCAGCTATAATAGGTATAATTAAACAAAACTATACTCCTATATTATGGATAGTCAAGGAAACTAATTCATCTGAGAGCGCGCATCACGATGGCTTATTTGCTAAATTTTTTATAGGCCAGTTTTATAATATACTCCCTTTTATATATTTAGCTGCGCCAATTATAATACTTTTAATATTCTTTAGATTAAAAAAGATTGGCTTTAGTGGGAATAAGATTGTACCTAATCTTAAACATCCGTTGGTAGCATTATGGCTATATCCATTAGTTTTTGTTTCTATATTGCAAAGTTTTTATGGAAAACTGCCAGATGGTTGGGTATTACCTTTAATGGCGTTATTTATTCCCGCTGTTTATAAATTATTTAATTTTAAAATGTTAAGCAATATCAATTTTAAAAAGCTTATTGTTATATTAGTAACGCTACAGTTTGTTATTTTTGCATCGTATAATTTAGTTAAATATTTTAATAGTACTATTATTTCAGAAAACACAGGTAATGATATAGCTAATAAAGCAGATATTTTTTGGAGTAAATATTATAAATCACCAATTTTATATGTTGGAGGTTATCAGGTACTTTATTTAGCTTCATTTTCTAAAAGTAAGCCAACTTTTTTAAGAGATTATAATTTAATATCTAAGGGTAAAAAGGTACTTATAGCATTTGGCAATTGTGATAATAAAAATTATCAAGCTTTAGAATCATCAGGATTTAGTATATTACATAAAGAATGTACAGATATAAAAACTGTGAATAAATATAATAATATCAAAAAGAAAATTTCTTTAGTGATCGCTGAAAAGTAATTTGAATTTTGTATAAAGTTTCTAATTACATACTTAAATAGCATAATAAAAATTTTTCTTTTGCTATACTAGCTTTAATAAAAAAATTTTTTAAAGATAATGTTTGAATATCAAAAAGTAGCTATTATAGGTAAGCACTATAAGCAGGATGTTAGTCGAACTGTTGAAATGCTATGTAACTTTCTTATTGAAAAAGGTTTACAAATAGTTGTAGAAACAGAGACTGCGGAAGATATTAATTTAAGAGATCTTGAAGCACTTAGCTTAAAAGAAATAGCGCTTAATTGCGATGTTGCAATTGTTGTCGGCGGCGATGGAAATTTCCTAAAAGCAGCTAGAGTATTAGCATTGTATAGTAATATACCTGTTATGGGAATCAACAAAGGTAAGCTAGGTTTCTTGACGACTATAGCTCCAAATGATAGAACTTTAAAAGACGATCTTTTGAATATTCTAAAAGGTCAAGTTTCTGTTTCTAATGTAAGTATGCTTAAATGTCGAGTCGATGATAATTTACGTGTTCCTTTAGAGGCATCGATAGCGCTTAATGAGATAGCAATAACTTCAAGTAGAGGATTGATGTTTGGTTTAAAAGTTTATATCGATGGTAGATATGCTTTTGATCAGCGTGGAGATGGACTAATTGTATCAACACCTACAGGTTCGACAGCACATGCTATGGCAGCAGGTGGTCCGATTTTAAATCCCAATCAAAATAGTATAGTCCTTGTGCCGATATGTTCGCATTCATTAAATAGTAGACCTTTAGTAATATCAGATGATAGTATTATTGATATCTATATAACAGAATATAATGATCCAGAACCTGTTTTAAGTATAGATGGTAGACATGATACTATTCTTAGTTCTCACCAGAAAGTAACAATCAAAAAGGCTGAAAAGAAAGTTACAGTTCTACATACACAAGATTATAACTACTATGATACTTTAAGAGAAAAATTAGGCTGGAGTAAGGTTTTATTCTAGAAAAGTTCAATCAGAATAATTATTACAAAAACGGTTATAAATACGGCTGAAATAAACTCAAGTTTTTTAATATTTCTAAAGAAGATCTGTCTAAGCCTATTATTGCCAAAAAAAGTAGCGACGATACAAAACCAGATAAATGTTGTAAGAGCTATACATATCCAAATACTAACTTTACCAAAACTAGATAAACCATCAACTAAACTTAACATTGAACTAAAGAAAACTAGTACTTTTGCATTAGCTAAATTAGTAAAGGCGCCATTTAAAAAAAGTTTAAAGTTTGGAGGCGTATCAAAAGCATTTAGATTTTTAATATGTTCACTAGCATTTGGGTTTAAGTCTTGTTGCTTTGTAAATATACTTTTATATAGATTAAAAGCTAGATAAGCTAGATATATAGCACCAACTAATATTAAACATTTAAATAATATAGGTTCTTTATAGAGCAAAAATGATCCAAACCAATAGACAATAAATGTATTTATAAGAATTCCTGACGCTATACCACAAGCTGTATAAATACCTTGTTTTTGGCCAAATTTGATAGAATTACTAATAGTTATAAAAAAATCTGGTCCAGGAAGTACTAAGCAACTAATCTGTAAAGCAAGAATTGTTAAAAATATTAACACCGAGATACTCTTATTTTTATTATAGTTGATATAGAATAGTACTAATAAAATTGTAAATCTAGAAAAATGTGTGATAAATCTAAAGAAAATTTACGTCAAGTAAAAAGTTATGTACAAAGAGCTGGTAGGGTAACAAAGAAGCAACAGCAAGCGCTTGAAAGTTATGCTGAGAAATATATGATTAGCTATGATCAAAATAGACAAATAGATTTTTCAGAAATATTTTCTAATGCTAATCCTGTAGTTTTAGAAATTGGTTTTGGTATGGGTGGGTCATTGATCCAAATGGCATTAGAAAATCCAGATAAGAACTACCTTGGCATAGAAGTACACAAAGCAGGTGTTGGAAATATCCTATATGAGATAGAGCATCAAAATATATCAAATCTTTTGATAATGAGTCATGATGCAGTTGAGATTTTAGAGAATATGATTGTTGATGAGTCTTTATCTGGTGTGCAAGTATATTTTCCTGATCCATGGCATAAGAAAAAACATAATAAACGTAGATTAGTTAATCAATCAAATATAGATCTTTTTGCTAAGAAGCTTAAGACTGGCGGAGTATTTCATTACGCTAGTGATTGGTTGCCTTATGCTGAAGATGTTTTAGAGCTACTTGAAAATGATGACAAATATCAAAATATGTATTCTGGGTTTGCACCAAGACCAGAGTGGCGTCCTTTGACTAAATTTGAAAAGAGAGGTCAAAACCTAGATCATCAAATATCAGATATATTGTTTAAAAAAGTTTAGAATGAATAAAGATTAAATAAATATGATTAATTTATAAAATAAACAGTCATGCTGAATTTATTTCAGCATCTCACTATGAGCATCAATTTTAATGAGATCCTGAAACAAGTTCAGGATGACTAAATTATTTAAAGGAAATAATAGTGAAAGTAGCCAGATATAAAAAAGGTTTTATAAAAGCTAGCGAATATAGTAGTAAACTACACTTTGGTAACATATTTTGTCCCGATTGCGGTAAAGCTAAATTAAAGCTTATACGTAAGGCAAATCAAGATTCATATTTTGAATTTGTTAAAGGTGAAGATAAGCATGATGAATTATGCCCTCGAACTAGTAGGCCAATAACTAACGATAAGATAAAAGAATTAGTTTTAAGTGACTCAAAAAAAGATATGAGTAAGCTTAACTTTCTTGTTAATAAAAATCTTGAGAGATACATAAACCTTCTTACAAAAGTTGAAAATGATGGTGTACTTAAAAAGCAAGATGAATTAAATCTGATGCCTTTTAAAAAACAACAACTAGTTGAAAATCGAACTCGAGAATACTCAAAGCAAGATATCTATACTATAAATGGTTTGGAACTAGCTGATATGGATATACAGAGTATTAATAATAAATATTGTATTATCTATGGGATAGCAGGAATTACAGCTTCAGATATAGGAGATAGCAAAAAACTCCTTTTTAAACTTGATCAAGATTCAAGATTTTCAATATTTATAGTGCCAAACCAAGTGAAATATTTAGATTTTGATAAAAGTAAAAGAGCTAAGTTTGCAGTTTTTGGAAGAATCAAAAAGACTGATAAGTTTTTAAATATTGAAATACGTTCAACTAGAGATTTGGTTATAAAGGATTAATTTATGCATATAAATATTCGTTATGAACAACTAAAAGATCAAGAATCTGTTTATCAGCTTATTGCATCATCATTTGAGACTGATGATGAAGAGAAATTAGTTAGGTTATTGCATACTGATCATCAAAGTCTAATTTCATTAGTTGCTGAAGTAGATAAGACTATAGTAGGTCAGATAGTCCTCTCTAAAATGGAGGTAAAAGCTAGTAATATAAGCATATTTGGCTTAGCTCCAATGAGCGTGGCTCCAGAGTATCAAAATCAAGGAATAGGCACAAAGCTTGTTGAAGCTGTTATAAAAGAAGCTAAGAAAAATAATATTGATGCTATATTTGTTTTAGGTCATCCAAGCTATTATCCTCGCTTTGGTTTTAAGTCAACAAGCGAGTATAGGATAAAATGCCAATATGATGTCCCTAGTGATGTCTTTATGGTTTTAGATTTAACTAATAAGCTAGAGCCTTTAAAGGGTCAAACAGTTTATTATGCAAAAGAGTTTGGAGAGGTTTTTTAATCTTTCTATCAGCTTGATATATAGTCTAGTTCTATTACTCGTCTTCTGAATAGTGTTTATGTTTATTACCTATTTTTTTGAAAAAAGGCCATCTGTTTGAAGTTAAAATAATAATACAAAGTATAGTTGCTGCTATAGGCAGTAAAAACATTTCAAAAGCGATAGCTAAACCAATTGAGGCCATAATCCATACTGTTGAGGCTGTTGTAATTCCTCTAACACGGTTACTGTCTTTGAAGATAATACCACCACCAATAAACCCAACTCCTGTTACAATTTGAGCAGCTATTCTAGTAGGATCAACAACACTTTCATAATATGCTCCACCTCTTGCATGAGTTGAGATGATTCCAAATAGACACGATCCAACACAAACTAGAGCATAAGTTCTAATTCCTGCAGACGATCCATAATGTTGTCTTTCAACCCCTACTGCAATACCACAGAGGGCAGCAACAGTAATTTGAATTATTTCTAACATTATCTATCCTCCATAGTATATATTTTTGATAAGTTCATATTTATATCTCTAGCTGTAAATTATATCATATAGTAGTATTTTAACTTTTATCATATTGCTTCAGTAAATTTTCTAAATGTTAAAAGATTAGGTTAAAAATTAATAACTATATCATTGATTTCTAAATTAGAATTTGCTAATATAATTGTATTGGGAGTTTGAGTTGGCAAGTTTAATTATGGATTTAATGCAAATGAAAGATAATGCTACCAAGGCATCATCATTATTAAAAGCTATTTCGCATGAATCTAGATTGCTGATATTATGTCTACTTTTAAGACAAGAAATGACAGTTGGAGAACTAGCTGAATACTCTGATCTTAGTCAATCAGCATTTTCTCAGCATTTATCTGTGTTGAGAAAAGAAGGGCTAGTTCAAACTAGAAAAGAAGCACAAACAGTTTTTTATAGTTTAAAGGATCCAGCTGTTAAGAAAATATTAGAAGCTTTATATAGTATATATTGTGGATAAAAAATTTATATATAATATTAGAAAAAACTAAATTAGAAAAAACTAAAGGAGAAGTGAAATGCATCAAGTGAAAAATATCTCAGTAAAAGAATTTCTTGATTTAAAAAAGAAAGAGAAAGTTAAGTTAATCGATATCAGAACAGCAGGTGAGCATAATAGAGAATGTATTGATTGTGCTGAGAATATCACAGTTGATGAAATTTATGATGCAAATATTCAGCCTGATGAGATTGTAGTGCTTCATTGTCAATCTGGGAACAGAACTAACCAAGCTGCTACGAAAGTTAAAGATTTAAATGCAAAGGCAGTTTACTTACTAGAAGGTGGTATTAATGCATGGAAACAGCATAAACAGCCAACACAAAAAAATGTTAAAGAACCATTACCAATTATGCGTCAAGTACAGATCATAGTAGGTTTTATGGTACTTTTAGGTGTTGTACTTTCATTTACAGTGTCACAGTATTTTGCAATTTTAAGTGGTTTTTTTGGCGCAGGACTTCTATTTGCAGGGTTATCTGGAACTTGTGGATTAGCAATAATGTTAGAGTTTTTACCGTATAACAAAAGAAAATAATTACAAGTAAAAGGGAGCTTCTTATGGCTAAGAGATATCTAATAATTGGTGGAGTTGCTGCAGGGGCATCAGCAGCTGCTAGGCTAAGAAGATTAGATGAATCAGCAGAGATTATTATGTTTGAAAAGGGTCCTCATGTATCATTTTCAAACTGTGGTTTACCATATCACCTTGGTGGACATATTGAACCAGCTGAGAAGCTAGTTTTAATGACACCAGAAAAGTTTGATAAGCAATATAATATCGATGCTCGTACAAACTCTGAAGTTATAGATATTGATAAGACAAATAAGCTTGTTACAGTTTTAAATCTTCAAACTAATGAAAAATACACAGAAAGCTATGATAAATTAATTGTAGCTGTAGGAGCTAAACCAATAGTACCTCCTTTTGAAGGTCTTGATTTGATAGATCATTTTATCCTAAGAAACGTAGTAGATGTTAAAAAGATACATCAAGCAGTTTTTAATACTAATAAAACAGTTAAGAATGTAACTGTTATTGGGGCTGGATTTATCGGAATAGAAGTTGCTGAGAACCTTAGAGAAAGAGGTTTTAATGTAACTATAGTTGAGATGGCTAACCAAATTATGCGTCCTTTTGATTATGAGATGGCTAAGTTCTTAGAGAAAGAACTACTTGATCATGATATTAAGTTGATGCTATCGGAAAAAGTTGTTGGTTTTGAGTCTGATAAAGTCTTACTTGAGTCAGGTAAACAAATCGAATCTGACTTGGTAGTTTTATCTATAGGTGTAGCTCCAGATACTAAATTTTTAAAAGATGTTGGAATAGATCTAGCTAAGAGTGGTCATATTCAAGTTAATGAAAACTATCAAACATCGGATGAAGATATCTATGCTGCGGGTGATGCTATTTTAGTTAAAAATGCTTTGACTAATCAAGATTTTAATTTGCCATTAGCAGGGCCAGCGAATAAGCAAGGTCGTTTAATAGCTGATCATATAAATGGTAAAAAGATTGTAAATAATGGTTATATAGCTTCATCAATAATACAAGTTTTCAACTATACTGGTGCAAGTACAGGTTTAAATGAGGCTTGGATTAAGTTTCATAATCTAGATATTGACTATGATTATACTTATGTAGTGCCTGTAGATAGAGTAGGTATTATGCCTGGTGTTAAACCAATATTTATGAAAATTATGTTTGAGAAAAATACTGGTAAATTATTAGGTGCTCAAGCAATAGGTCAAGGTATCGTTGATAAAAGAATGGATGTCCTTGCTACAGCTACCAAGGCAGGAATGACAGTAGAGGATCTTCAGGATCTTGAGCTTTGCTATGCGCCACCATATTCAACTGGTAAAGATGCTGTAAATCATGCAGGTTATGTTGCTAGTAATATTTTAAATGGTGATTTTAAACAAACACCATTTACTAAAGTAAAAGACTTAATTGAGGAAAATGCACAGATTATTGATGTAAGAAATCCATCAGAGATAGCTAATGGTATGCTAAATGGAGCAAAGAATATTCCAATGTCTGAAATTAGGGGTAGATTAGCAGATATAGATAAATCAAAACCTGTATATGTGCATTGTCGAACTGGTCAACGTTCTTACAATGTTGCATTGATGCTTCAACAGCAAGGTTATGATGTTTATAATATCGCTGGGGGATATATCATGATTTCATATTATTATGATACTATTGAAAAACTGACCAAAGAAAAGGCACCTTTTAATAGGGCAAACTTTAACTAGTAAAGAAGGAGAAACTATGATTTTTAGGCAGTTAATAGATAGAGATACTTATACTTACACCTATATTTTAGGGTGTGAAGAAACTAGGGAAGCTGTGATAATAGATCCTGTAAGGTTTAATATTAAGCAGTATATTAAACTTTTAAAAGAGCTTAATCTGAAGCTCATTTATGCAATCGATACTCATGTTCATGCTGATCATGTAACGGCTGCAGGACTTTTAAGAAAAGAAACTGGTTGTGGTATTGTACTTGGTGGAGAAACTAAAGCAGAGCATACAACGAAGAAAGTTTTTGATGGTGATATTATTGAGTTTGGGCATTATCAGATAAAAGCTATTTATACTCCTGGACATACTGATGATTCGTACTGTTTTATGACTGAGAACAAACTATTTACAGGTGATACATTGCTTATAAGAGGCTCAGGAAGAACAGACTTCCAAAATGGTGATTCTTATGCTGCTTATGACAGTATCATGAATAAGCTAATGACATTACCGGGTAATACTATTATCTATCCAGGTCATGATTATAACGGTATGACTAGTAGTAGTGTTGCTGAGGAAAAGAGAAATAATCCAAGACTACAAGTTAAATCAGCAGAAGAATATGCAAAACTAATGGATGATTTGAAATTACCACCGCCAAATTATATTGATATCGCGGTGCCTGCTAACTTAAAATGTGGTGTATAAGAGTAATAACAATATGATTTTAATAATATTTGGCTTTATCTGTGGAATTGCATTAGGTCTAACTGGAGGAGGTGGATCAATATTAGCCGTTCCTCTTTTGACTTACGGTGTTGGTTTAGATTTTCACAGTGCAGTCACTATATCTTTGCTTGTCGTTGGTTTTACAGCAATTTTTGGTATTGCAGTAAACTATAAAAATCAAGATATTCACTATATTGCAGCGGCTGTGATGATTATAACAGGTATAATATTTGCACCTATAGGAAGTTATATTTCACAGGCATTATCTGATAAGTTACTAATGCTTAGCTTTTCCGTACTTATGATTGTGATAGGTGTTTGGAGTTTAATAAAAGCTAAAGTAATGTCTAGTTCAGATAAATCTGTTTGTAAAAGTATAGGACCTAAATGTATTGTTGCTTTACTAATAAGTGGCGGTATCGTTGGTACTTTGACAGGTTTCTTTGGCGTTGGTGGTGGTTTCTTAATAGTTCCTGCATTAGTTTTTATCACCGCTATGCCTATTAAAAGAGCTATTAATACATCATTATTAGTGATATTTGTGGTATCAATATCTGGTTTTGTTTCACATTATGGACAGACAAGCGTAAACTGGTATATTGCTAGTATGTTTATAATTGGTGGGGCTATAGGTATGCTTATAGCAAATAAAATTAAGAAAAAACTTAATGATAAGGTTCTACAAACTATATTTGCAGTAATGCTTGTTGTCCTAGGAGTGTTTATATACTTTAGTAATTAGTCTATCTAGGTTAATATTTACCTAAGATTTAATTATTTCCATATCATATTAATGAGCCATTCAAATAAAGCTACTTTGGTATATTTACATGGTTGGTGTTGTCAGCCGTCAGATTTTAATGCCCAAATTGATTTTTTTAGTAAAAACTACAATGTAATAGCTCCTAATTATTCTGAAATAATTTCGCTAGGAAGATACAGTATAGAAGAAGTGATTGTATGTTTATATGATCAGTTATCTAAATATAAAGACATCATAATTATAGGCCATAGCATGGGTGGTTTTTTAGCTCTAAATTTAGCTCAAACTGATTTGGATATTAGAAAAGTTATAGCAATTGATACTACGTTAAAATTAAAACTTACTGATAATGAAAAGAGCTTTTTAGAGGCACTTGATAGTCAGTGTGGTTTAGAAACTCTGACAGATTATATACATAACTATATAATAGATAAACATTTTGATGATTATACTATTATGCAGGATAAGGCTCAGCAAATGTTGGCTTATTGGCAAAGGTTACCAAAGTTTTTTAATAGGGTTCTTAGAGAAGCATTTTATTTTGATAAGAATGATCTGTTTGATAAGTTAGATATCCCTTTATATAGCTAGTGCATCACCACGAACATCAAAAAATGATATTTTATGTTTATATGATAAAGCTAAATATGTTCAGTTAAATGCAGGTCACTTTGTTATGCTAAATGCTGTAGATGAGATTAATATCCTTATAAAAGACTTTTTGTAGTTAATAAATATTTATATAATCTATTTAAAGCGACAAGAGATTACTATATTTGTAGTTTGATGTAAAAAACCTAGTCTAGTCGCATTATCTGTAGTATTTTGAATTTAAAAGTTAGAATTTTGAGGATGAATAAGTTATGGCAATGATCACAGATCAAGTTCTAAAAGAACAATTAGAAAAAGGTGTGTTATTAGTAGATATTCGTAGTTATCAAGAGTATTTAGTTGATATTATCCCTGGAGCGATTCATATAAGTGAATTTTTAATTAATTATGATAAATATAGTCATCATAAGAGTGTAACTATATACTGTGAAACAGCAAATAGAACAAGTAAAGTACATAGTTTTTTTAAAAATCTGTTCGATGATGCTAACTGTCTATTAGGTGGTATCTCAAGCTGGCGTGATAATGGTAATGAAACTATTGTCCCACCTAAACTTGAGTATTTTGATTTTGAGAAAGTTTTATTTTTCAATTATGCTGCAACAACTCCAGTTTTCCATGAAGTTGTCCTAGAAATGCAAAAGTATATGGAAATAGATACATTTTTTGCGAATCCAGCCTCAACACATTACTTAGGAAGACTAGCTAAGAAGAAGATCGATGAAGCTGAAAAAATTATCTCTAAGTTTATAAATGCACCAGGTGGAAATATTGTTTGGACATCTGGAGCAACAGAATCAAATAATCTAGCGATTAAAGGCCTAGTTGAGGCAAGTCACAAAGATAAAAAACATATTATAACAACTTCAATTGAGCATAAAGCAGTTTTAGATGTCTGTAAATACCTATCTAAGAAAGATGATTCAATTAGTGTAAGTTATCTAAATGTTGATAAGCATGGACGTATAAATTTAGATGAGTTACGAAGCTTAATAAACCCTGATACTGTGCTAATTTCTATAATGGCAGTAAACAATGAAATAGGTGTAGCGAATCCTTTAGAAGAAATTGGTAAAATTGCTAAAGAGAAAAATATTGTATTTCATGTTGATGCGGCTCAAGGTATAGGTAAAGTTGAAATTGATGTGCAAAAAATGAATATTGATTTGTTATCTATGTCAGCACATAAATGCTATGGTCCAAAAGGTATCGGTGCGT
Organism: Francisella sp. LA112445; assembly: GCF_012224145.1. Taxonomy (NCBI): domain Bacteria; kingdom Pseudomonadati; phylum Pseudomonadota; class Gammaproteobacteria; order Thiotrichales; family Francisellaceae; genus Francisella; species Francisella sp. LA112445. Next base: position 1,614,894 of record NZ_CP041030.1, on the reverse strand, counting down.
TGTATGTTGCTGATGGCATAGAGTTAGAAGAGCAAATACATGGAGGAGGGCATCAAAATGGCATGCGTTCTGGGACATTGTCAACTCAACAGATTGTAGCATTCGCTTTTGCTATTGAACTATTGAAAGAAAAAACAGATTTAGCAAAATTGAAAAAGTATCGAGAGATTGTTGTTGAGTGCTTAACAAAGTTTGATAATGTTATAGTTAATACTCCTTTAGAACAAAGTTATGTTGGTATTCTAAGTGTGACAGTTAAAGGAGTTCCTGGAGATATTTTGTTTACCTTAATGCCAGATTTTGCATTATCTATGAGCTCTGCGTGTACTTCAAATGCTGATAAACCATCTCATGTGCTTAGTGCTATTGGTTTAGATGCAAAACAAGCTGCAAATACACTAAGAATATCATTTGGCTGCTACACAACCGATAGTGACATTGAGAAACTAGTAAAATCACTAGAAAAAAATATTGCAGTTCTAAGAAAAATCGATAAGTTTAATTAGTCTTTAACCAACCTGTAATACTTAACCTTTTATTTTCAGTAAGTACAGGTAACACTTCATGTTCTATTGTTTTACTATCAAAAAGTACGATTTTTCCATTAGTAGGGAATATCTCTAGATTTTTATCATTTAAATATAATTTTAGTTGTCCGCCAAAACTTGGTTGCCAGATTTCATTAAGGTAATAAACTATAGATATAGTTCTTCGATCATCATTTTGGAAGGTATCAATATGTTTTTTATAAAAAGAGCCTTGAGGGTATATTGCATAATGAAACTCTTTTGTAACAATACCAGCAAAGCAGGTTTTATTTATATATTCGATAAAATTGTTTATTTTTGAAAAAAATATTTGAGCATATTTTGTTTCATCTAGCCAATAGATAAAATCACTGCGAATAGATCTTTCAAGGTTTTCATTTAAACGATTACCTATGGCAGATTTTCTAAAAGAGTCAGCTTCGTTGAGCATATCTAGTTCAGATCTTAAGAATATAGTTTCAGAGATGTCCAACCAGTTATCAATTATACAATAGCCATTATTTAGATAATCATCTATGATCTTTTCATAAAATGGATTTATAGAGAGTAAATTAGACATTCATATGCCCAATATGAAATAGTGAGCGAATTATATACCAAAAACTAAAAATCAGTTATCTATTTTTATTATGAAATCTTCTAAATACTCATCAACATCTAATTCATATTCTGAAATTGCAAAATGTTTAGCAGATTTTTTCTCTCGATGCATTTTTTCTGTTGAGCCATTGTTATTTAAATGGTGCCAATCTGGTAGATCTTTGCCTTCGAATAATAGTTTATAGCTACAACTGTTTGGTAACCATTTATGCGCATGATTTTTTAGCTGTTTATAAGTTAGGTTTATACATTCAGGAACAAGCTGTTTTCTTTTTTCATACATGCTGCATTGGCATTTATTAGTATCTAAAAGCTTACAACTAACCTTGGTATAATATACTTCATCAGTTTCATCATCTTGAAGTTTGTTTAAGCAACATAGACCACATCTATCACAAATAGACTCCCATTGTTCACTTGTCATATCTTTTAGATCAATTTCTTGCCACCACTTATACATATTTTTTACTGATAGGTTATAATAGTTATTTGCGAAATAATAATATCTTAAATTATCTAAAAAAACATCAAAGGAATTTATGAAAACTACTGCTAGAGCTAGAAATAATGCTCGACTATACACTGTACAAGCTTTATACCAAAAAAAAGTTAATGATAATACTTTTGATGAGCTGAAAGTACAATACTATGCTGATAATGCTGGTCGTCATCAAACTGATTGGAACCTTTTTTATAGGCTTGTTGATGCTGTTGAGGCAAATCAAACTACAATCGATAGCTATATCTCAGAGAACTCCGATGATGGAATGGATTTTATTAATTATGTTGATTATGCAGTTTTACAAGTTGCTATAGCAGAACTTATAGAATGTTTAGAGAATCCATATCAAATAATAATAAAAGAATATGTTGAGATAGCATTTAGTATGGGAACTGAAGAAGGGTATAAATTTATTAATGCTGTTTTACAGAAGCTCTCTAAATCTATTAGAGATGCAGAGTAAAATTATCTTGAGATGCTAAGAAGTTAAAAGCTTGGCGATGTTCTTGTTGTGCTTTCTTACTCAAATTAGCCGTTAGTATTGCTTCTTTATATTCTTCATGAGCTAAAGTATCGCCATTGTAATTTATAATCATACTATCACCAGAATAACTAACATTAGGATCCTCACCAACTCTATTACATGCTATTACAAAAGCTTGGTTTTCTATAGCTCTAGCCTTAAGTAAAGCTTGCCAATGTTGACGTCGAGACTCTGGCCAACATGCTACATTTAATAGTATGTCATAGTCATTATTATTACAGTTAAATACGGGGAAACGTAGATCAAAGCATACAGTAAGCAATATGTTAAAGCCTCTATAGTTTATAATCTCTCGTTTATTACCACTAGAATATTTTTTATCTTCTCCTGCATGAATAAATAGATGATTCTTATCATAAGTATAGAGTTGTTGTTCAGGTGTTACAAAATAAAGTCTATTTGCTATTTTTGTATCTGTAAATGTAGCAGCACTGCCAACAAGAGCATAGTTTTTGCCTTCTACTTGTTTAGACATCCAATTGATAATATCTTGCTCTGTACTAGCTTCATTAGTAGGGTTCATTATAAACCCAGTGTTAAACATTTCTGGTAAAACGACGATATCTGTGTCACTATCAATTTGAGCTAATTTTTTTTCTAAATTATTATAATTTTGTTGTTTATTATCCCAAATAATATCTGTTTGAATTATGCTAATTTTTAAATTTGACATTTTAAAACCTTAAATGATTTATTTAGCTTAATATTCAGATTTTAACACTTTTTAAGCTGTTATTATTATATTTAATTATTCATGTATATAAAAAATCTTAAAGTGCTTTTAACATTATTGACAATAGTAAATACTAGGAAGATAATGAAAATTAATTTAATTTAAAATTCAGGTGTGAGATATGAGGAGTTTAAAGTTAAGGTCTAGTGTATTTGTTTTAGTAATAATATTCGCTTTAATATATGGGTGTTCTACTTTTGGGACAGGGAGTTATTATAAAGATGGTTACTATATAACTACTATCAATCAAAGTTTTAATAAGGTATATAGTGAATCATTAAGACTTATAAAAACTGGCGTAACAAGAGATAATAGTGGAAATGAGTATAGTCTTAAAGTAGATAAAAAATTAGCTGGTGGTGGGGGTGTAATTGTTGCGGAAAGTAATACTGACAATTCTGACTTTATTGAGGTCGTTATCCAGGAGCAATCAAAAGATAATACTAGAATTGCAGTAAAACATGGTAGTAATGGTGACACGATAGGGTCATCAGCTTTCGTAACTATGATACAAGATAATTTAAGTAAAACGTCCAAGAAACTTTAACTTTTTCTTTTACAAGCTAATATGGTTTGTTAAGCATTGACAAATAAGATGCCTAGTAAGATAATTAGTTCACGTTATATTGGGAGATGAAGTAAATGAGTACTTTAAGATCAAAATTTAACTTGATAGTTTTGGCTATTGTTTTGGCTATATTATCTGGGTGTTCAACTTTTGGTGGTTCTAATTTTAATAATGGATACTATACAACAGTTCTTAACCAAAGTTTTGGTAGTGTCTATAAGGCTTCTTTGGAAGCTCTAGAGAATGGTCAAACATATGACTTAAATGGTAGTCCGTATGATATCAAAATAAATAAAAAAATGGAAAACGAAGCAGTTATTGCTGCAGAGAGTGATAATACCCCTAGTGATTTCGTTGAAATTGCTATTGAGAAAAAAGCAAAAGATAAAACTCAAATATCTATAAAATATGGTAGTGAGGGTAATGCTATTAGATCATCTGCTTTAGTTTCTCTTATACAAAATAATATCAATCATCACTAATATCTAATCTCTTAGATTGACAAATAAAAACTCTGATAACATAATCTATGATATAGCAATAATTTCTGCAAAAACATGAAAAATCTAAATTCAAAAATCTCTGTTTTAATTTTGTCTATCATTTTTACTATGCTATCTAGCTGTGCTATGTTTAGCAGTAGCTCTAATGCAACTGAATATAAAGATGGTTATTATATTGCTACGTTACACCATACTTACGATGAAGTTTATAATGCAACTATTGAGTCAATAAAAGTTGGTCAGATATGTGACTTAAATGGTAAATTATATAATATTAGCTCTACTGATAAAATGAACACTATGGCCGTAATAGTAGCTAAAAGCCAAAATAGCTCTTCAGACTATCTTGACATTATAATCAAAAAAGTCTCAAAAGATACAACAAAGATATATATAAAAGATGGGGCATCAGGAGCATCGATAAGATCATCATCTCTAGTTACTGCAATACAGCAAGATATTGATAGACCGCAGTTAGTTAAGGGGTAATCAAAGCTTTTATTTTTAATCATTATTACTTCTAATATCAGATCGGATATTAAATATAGATTGTTAATTTAACTAATTTTAAAATATTGACAAACTAAAGTTCTAATAACATAATTGAAACTACATATACCTTATATATTTAACAGATGAAAAATATTAAGTTGAATTTTAGGCTATTAATACTAGTTGTTCTTATGGCTATGGTTTCAGCATGCGCTACTAATAATATTAGATATAATAATCAAGGTTATTCTACAGTAGATGTACATAAGAGCCTAAATGACGTTTATAGTGAGGCACTAAGGTTAATAGAGTCTGACCAAGCTCCTAGTCTAGCAGGTGAGTCGTATGCAATAAACACAAATCAGAAGAATGAGCAAAAAGCGTTGATTCTGGCGGTTAATGATAATGATCCTAATGACTTTATAGAAGTTGTAATGAAGAGAGTATCTCAAAGTACAACAAATTTAGCAGTGAAGTATGGTAAACAAGGAAACTCACTTAAATCAGCCACATTCATCAGTATGATACAAGAAAAATAATATTAATCTCAACTGACTTAATTATCTACTACATGAAATATATATAAACCAATGAATTTAGGAATTGGACATAGTATTTAGTTGCTATAGGTCTTAAAGTTAGATTCTATGGTCAAAGCCTGTGCTGAACTTGATTGAGTATCGTAGAATGATGAATCTCTTTCGGATTACTATATCTGCGCTAATATTTTAGCACCTTTGATTATTTCAGCATCTTTCTTTGCAAAACAAATTCTTAAAAATTTATGCTGAGGAGTCTCAAATAGTGTTGACATTGGTACAACTCCAACCCCATATTCTTTAATAAGTTTAGTTGCAAAAGTGTGATCATCTTCATTACTTATTTCACTATAATCTATCATTTGGAAAGGAGATCCTTGCCACTCTAAAACTTTGAACCTTGACCCTTGCATATTTTCTCTAAGTAGAGCATTTTGCTTTTTATATAGCTTATGTAAGTTTTCATAGTATTCAGGGTGTTCTAAGATTCCTTCAGCTAATGAAAGTTGTAGAGGGTGAACTGCTGAAAAAGTTGAAAATTGTTTTATAGCTAAGACATTTTTTATAATATCTGCAGGGGCAATCATTACACCTTGACGCCAACCTGTAACGTTATATGTTTTACCGAGAGATTGTAATACAACTAGTTTATCTCTTAACTCAGGTATTTCTATAGCACTTGTGAAGCTATCACCTGCATAAATATGTTCATAAACTTCATCAGATATTACTAGAATATCTTTATCTTTGACTATCTTTGCAATTTCTTGATACTCACTTTTTGATATTATAGTTCCCATAGGGTTATGTGGTGAGTTTAAGATTATAATTTTTGTTTTATCAGTAATGGCATTAGCAATAGCTTGGATATCAATATTACCATTTGGTAGTAATGTAAGCCTTACACATTTTCCTTGGTTGAATTTTGTAACACCAGCATAAGTATCAAATATAGGGTCAAACATAATGACTTCATCACCAGCTCCAACATATGTAGATATCGTGGTAAATAGGCCTTCTTGAGCGCCTGCAGTAATTACTACATTATCAATAGCTACATCAGCCCCATAGCAATGCTTAGTTTTATGAACTATAGCTTGGCGTAGAGCCATAGCTCCTGGAATTGGAGCATATTGGTTTTTGCCTTTTTTCATATAAAAATTTGCACGATCAATTAGCCATTCTGGAGTATCAAAATCAGGAGCGCCTTGTGTGAAGTTAGCTGCTTTGTATTCTACTGCCATTGTTGAAAATTTACCGTATACAGAAGGGGAAGTATCAATATATGGTTTTGGTTGTATCATATTTGTTTCTCTTTTATACAAGAATATTAGCTAATTATAGTATAAAATTTGGCTATGTACTATCGTTGATTTTTAAAGCATAATTTTATTTAAGAAATTAGTTTTATATAGTTTAAGCTATGGATGATAATCAGAAAATTAGAGATCATTATGAAGACATTACTTTTCAAAATGATGATAAGGAAATAAAATTTAGCCATAGTGATGATACATCTAGTATTGGAAATATTGAAGGGTCAATAGTTACAGTTAATAGCGATAAGATCCCTTGGAAAAAATATTTTATTATAAACTCTATTAAACAGCTTGAAGAAAATAGTCTACCAGACTCCACTTCAAATAAAAAAACTATAAGTTGTCGTGTTTTTAGAAACCAAAAAATTATAGATGAAATCTTAGAAAAATATTCAACTAAAGATATAAATTTTGTTAATTGTTTTTTTGTCTTCTCAGGATCTATAAAGTTAAGCCTTAGTTGTGAGAAAAACAATATTAGATTTAGTAACTGTTCTTTTAAAGGACAACTAGAGTTATTAGGGATGTTAAGAAGACTATCTTTTATGTCATGTGACTTTCTAGGAATTGTTAAATTTTTCGATATTAAGTTTTTTAATATTAAAGTGAAATCTTGTGTGTTTAATAAAGGAGTTCTTTTCCCTGGAAGATTATATAAGCTTACTAAAGATAGTCTACTATATTTCAAAAATACTATATTTAGAGATATTATAAAAATGCAATATTCTCAATATGATTCAGATATTTCTTTTGAAAAGTCTAAGTTTCATAAAGAAGTAGATTTAAATATAAAATCTAAATTCTTTGGTATGTTAGTATTTAAGGATATAAAGTTTTATGAAAATGTAAGCTTTAGTAATTCCAAGTTTGAAAATCGTATTATTTTAAATGGAGTTACTTTTAAATCAAATATTGATCTATCATATACAGAATTTCTAGATGTTATAGAGTTTTCAAGTTCAAATTATTTTGAAAAAATTAATCTCAAAAATACGAAATTTCATAAAGATAGTATATTTGAGGAAGCAACCTTTAATAATCATGTAGATTTTAGATATACAACATTTAAGGAAAATGCTAGTTTTAGAGCTGCTGAATTTAAAGAGGGGTTAAATCTAGCTAGAGTAAATATAAATAATTCAGCAATTTTGGACTTCTATGATGCTGAAATTAATGGTAATAAGTGTTCAAAGGAAATATCAATTAAAGATAAACAAGAAACTTACAGAATCCTAAAGCATGAATCACTTAAAAAGAATGATACTATTAAGGCCGTTGAGTTTTATAAAGAGGAATGTGAAAATCACTATCAAACTTTAAAATTTAAAAGTCGAGATTTTTTTAATAAGCTTATATTGGGTTTTGAAAAATATGTTAGTGATTATGGAACATCAGCATTTAAATCTTTAATATGGCTAGTATCTATAAATATTGCATTTACTATATTGGTATTGTTAAAGCCATATTTGTTTTCACTCTTTTTAAGTTTATTTTCGGTATTTTTAATAGGATATTTATATTCTCTTGATAAACAAAGTAGTACTTTAAATAAAGTTGTTTATTTTACTTTTAGTATTTTTGTAAGTTATGTAATATTAAGTTTTGGTACATTTATATATGAACTACTTGATTGGTTAACGATTAAATCTACGCAGTTTCTAGCTATAAAAGCCTTTAAGGGGATAAGTCTTGCAATGTTGATACATATTGTTATTAATGCAACCTTAGTCTATGAGATAGTAAAAAGCTTTAGAAAATATTCTAGAAAATTATAGATTTATTTTAAGATCTTCAGTAATTGCTCAATAGTTATTTCTTGTTTCTCTTGAGTTTTACGATTTTTATATTCTATTAGTCCTTGATCAAGGAGTCTATCACCGATTACCACATGATGAGAATAGCCAACAAGATCAGCATCAGCAAACATTACACCAGGCCTTGCGCCACGATCATCTAATAATACATCTAACCCTTTATCTAATAGCTCTTGATATAAAGTATCCGCTACCTTTTTTACATTTTCTGATTTGTTGTAATTGATCGGAAGTATGGCAACTTCAAATGGCGCTATAGCTTCTGGCCAAACTATACCTTTATCATCGTGTGATTGCTCAATTGCTGCAGCCATAACTCGAGATACACCAAAGCCATAGCAACCCATTAATATAGGCTTAGATTTACCATCTTGACCAATTACAGTTGCATTCATTGGTTTTGAGTAGACATCTCCTAATTCAAAGATATGACCAACTTCTACACCATTTGTTAACTCTAAAGTACCTTTACCATCAGGAGAAATATCTCCAGCTACTACATTTCTAATATCAGCAACTTCATAATTAGTTACATCTTTATCCCAATTTATATTTGTCAGGTGATAATCATCTTCATTAGCACCACAGCATAAGTTTGATATTGCTACAGCGCTATAGTCAGCTATTATTTGAATAGGACAATTGTATATCCCAAGAGAGCCTGGGTTTGCATTGAAAATTTCAAAAATCTCTTCATGCGAAGCTAGAGTATATGGAGCAGATATTTGAGGAAGCTTATTGATCTTTGTTTCATTAAGCTCGTGATCACCTCTAACGACTAATGCAAAGAATTTCCCTTGAGCATCTTTGACAACCATAGTTTTTATAGTTTGTTTAATATCGAACTTCATTTCTTTACAAAGCTTCTCGATAGTCTTTATGTTAGGTGTATGGATTTTTTCTATAGAATTTTGCGATGTTTCTTTTTTGTGAAGATCAGGTTTTGCATAAGTAGCTAGCTCTATATTTGCAGCATAATCGCTATCATTACTATAGCAAATAATATCTTCTCCAGCATTTGCTAGCACTTGAAACTCATGACTATTATCACCACCAATAGCTCCAGTATCTGCTTTTACAGGACGATATTCTAAACCTATCTTATCTAAAATATTACAATAAGTTTGATACATTACTTGGTATGTATTATTTAGACACTCACTATTTTCATGAAAAGAGTATGAGTCTTTCATTATAAATTCACGAGCACGCATCACTCCAAAGCGAGGGCGTATTTCATCTCTAAATTTTGTCTGGATTTGATATAGGTTCAAAGGAAGTTGCTTATAACTTTTGATAGTATCTCTAGCCATATCTACTATAGGTTCTTCATGAGTTGGGCCATAGCAAAAGTCTCTGTCATGTCTATCTTTTAGTTTTAAAAGTTCTGGACCAAATTTATCCCAGCGATGAGTCTCTTGTAAAAGCTCAGATGGTAGTACACTTGGTAATAGTAGTTCACTAGCGCCAGCTTTATTCATTTCTAAACGAACAATTTCTTGGATTTTTTGTAATACTTTTAGTCCCATAGGCATCCAAGTATATATACCTGAAGCTAGCTTTTTAATGAGACCAGCTTTTAACATGTATTGGTGACTAATAAGTACGGCTTCTTTAGGAAGCTCTTTAGTAGTAGCAATAAGAGTTTGTGTTGCTTTCATATGGCTTGTAATTCTATAAATCAAAATATGAGCTAAATTATAGCAAAAAAAATATTATAAAATATAAAAATTGACCTTAGATAGGGAAAGTAAGGAGATATGAAAAAACTAAAAAGGAGTCTCTATCTAAAGTCATTTTTTATGGATTTTAAAGTTACATGTAAATAATAAAAATATTTTAAAATATTAGTAACTTTTAAGGTTAGGCATTTTAATAATAAAAAAAAATAAATCAATAATTGTTATAGCAAAAATTTAACTTATTTAGAAAAAAAGTTAAATAACCAATAGCTAGTTGGATCTGATGGACATAAGTATGGTCCGCACTCAATAAAAACATTTACTGTATTTGCAAAGGTTAAAAATATAATTAAACCAATGGCAAACTTTGAAAGAATACCAATCTTTTGATTTATTTTATCTTTATTAGGTGTTAGTAAGCCACAAACTGTTGCATATAGGATAAACATAATACTTACGATAAAGTTCCATGTATACATATGTAAAGAAAATACCTCATCTCCATAACTACCAGTTCCTGGAACTATATGCAAAAGAATTTGAGTAGTAGCCATTGCAGCATTTAGTAAAGCAACTAATATTATAAAAAAGTAGTGATTATACTTATTTCCATTAACCAAATTTAGTATTAATCCAAAGCTTAGAAGACTTAAAGCCATTCTTTGGAATACACATAGCGCGCAAGGTAGTTCCTGAAAGAATATTTGATAATAAAAAGCCATAATTAACATTGTAGAAATACTGATTAAAGCTAAGCTATCAAAGAAATCTAAAATATTATGTTTCATAAGGTATTTCCTATAATTGAATATTAATATATCTAATAGTGTGAGGAATAAATACTACTAGCAGTAGTACTAGTGAAATCAAAAAAAGTATTTTTGAGGTCTTATATTTTTTTGTAGTTGCAAATATAAGACTAAGTAAGGTTGTTAAAAATATTAAAAAGATCATTATGTTTCTCCAGATAACTCAACTTTATAGAAGAATTATATCTGGAGCTTATATATATGAAAAACTAATTTATCTTTTTTAGTATATAAGTTTTATTTATATCAAAAGGTCTATAGATTGAGCAGTATTTTATTATTATGATAGTTGATAAGTATTAGAAGCAATAATTAAAATAAAATTATTATTTTATTAAATATAAGTTTGCATGATATGTTTTTGATATCATATAAGTCTAAGTTATATACTATGTACGCGCGCACTTAGAGCTGTTTAGAATTCATAATTTAGAGATAAGAAAGGAGGAGAAAAATATAAACTACTAAACAGCTCTAAGTAAAACTTAATTTTAATAGTAGTGTATGAAGAATTTTTTCTGAATTTAGTGTGGCTCCCCGAGACGGACTTGAACCGCCGACCAATTGATTAACAGTCAACTGCTCTACCGACTGAGCTATCGGGGAGTAACGAGATGTATTATATGACCATTTTTATATACTGTCAATGATTTTTTAGAAATTTTATAGCTTTTTATAATCTTTTATATGATTCTTTATTTATGTTAATATATTCGCTAAGTTTTTAGCTAATTTACATTTAATGAAATGACTAATCAAGTTATACAAAAACAACAAGATTTAATAGATGAGTTATCTTTTTTTGATGATTGGGAAGATAAGTATGATTATATTATTTCACTTGGTAAGCAATTGCCAGATTTTCCTGAAGATAAGAAAACTGAGGATAATTTAGTGAGAGGTTGTCAATCTCAAGTTTGGTTTGACAGTAGTGTTGAAAATGGCAAGTTAAATTTTATTGCTACTAGTGATGCATTGATTGTCTCAGGGCTTATAGCAGTGTTGTTGCAGGTTTATAACGATGCAACTCCAGCTGAAATTTTAGAGTCAAATACAGATTTTATTCAGCAGATTGGTTTTGGCAATAATCTAAGTTCAAATAGAGCTAATGGTTTAAAATCAATGCTTAACTATATATACACAACAGCAACTAAAAATCAGTAAATGGAAATACTCGTTTGTAGACCAGAAACCGATGCATGTGATTTGGTAGAGTTACTTAACTCTAAAAATCATAATGCTATTAGTTTTCCAACTATAAAAATCTGTCACAAAGCAATATCTGAAGAGGCCCATAAATATAGCTCGATTATATTTACAAGTAAGTATGCAGTACAAGGCTTGTTTAAGCAGTACTCACCGGAATCTTTTGCAAACAAAAGAATATACGCCGTTGGAGCAAGTACAGCTAAACTTTTAGCTAAGTTTGGCTTAGAAGCGAAATATCCGCATGCTAAGTATAACTCGCAGGAGTTATTTAAATTACTCTCTAAAGATAACTTATCCCTTTCTCAGCAGAGTTTCGCAATCATCTCAGGTGTGGGAGGAAACAGCTTTTTAATAGAAGAGCTTTCTAAAGTAACAAAAAGCAATAAGTTTGAGGTTTATGAAAGAGTTTTTGAAGATGTCGATCTTTTAAATACTAGGTATAAGCAATTTTTTTCAGAAAAATATCCTGAGCTTATAGTTGTAACAAGTTTAGATGTATTTAAATCATTAATTAGAATTTTTGCAAAAACATCGCTACCAACAGACGCAATTGTTACCATAACTAGCTCAAAAATGCTAGAATTTGTAAATAAGCAGGGCTTTAAAAAGACTTTAGAGCTAGAGAAAATAAACAACGATTATATTTGTAAGAAAATACTGAAAATTACAGAGGCTAGTAAAAATGTCGGCAACAGAGAACTCTAATCAAAAAAGTAGCGATGTTAAAAGTGCTACTGTGCAAAAAAATACTACTAAAGTAAAAAAATCAAAGTCAATTTTACCTAAACTTAGTATTGTAATATCATTAGTAGCTATAGGAATGGCTGGATATGTGATAGCTGACTCAGTAATCAAAGATAAAAATAATACTAATAGTGAGAATCAGCAGTATTCCTCTTTAGAAAGGCAGTTAAATAAACTTAAACAGGATCAGAGTAATCAAAATGGTATTATTAATGATTTAAGTAGCCAAAATGATTCACAACAAAATAGTATAAAAGCAATCCAATCACAGCTTACTACAGTTAATAGCCAACTAGAGACTCCTGCAAAAGATTTATATATGCAAATGAGTATCATAAATATTCAGTCAGCTATTGATTATCTAATTTTAGCAAAAGATGTTGTAGCGTTTAGTGGAGATACTCAAAAAGCAAATTATTTGGTTAGTATGGCTTTTGATAAGATTCAAGCAAGTAAAGTTGCAAATGTTAGTGCATCAGATCGTCAGAATATCAGTAGTATTTTAAAAGGCTATGCTTCAAAAGAGGATATTATAAAAGAATTTATTAATATTGAGCAACAAATTGGTAAGTTACAATATATAACACCCGAGAATGCAAGCACTATGGAAGTAAAACAGCCTAAGAGCAAGTATATGAAGTTACTAAGCTCAATTGTTGAGATCCAAGATATACCTAAAAACCAAACTCTTGTGTCAAGCAAGCAGGCAAAACAGTTTGTATCTGACAATTTATATCAGTCTTTAATATCTTTACAAACAGCTATGTATACAAATGATCAGTCTGATATTACAAAAGCAAAAGCAAATCTTACAAATATCTTAGGGGAATACTTTGTTCAAGATAGTAATGCAAAAGCTCTTGAAAAGGCTATACAAAATATTCATGCTCGCAGAACTCAGGATTTAGATAGTGTCCTTGATAAGGTGATTAGCCAATTATCTAGTCAGCAAAATGAGCTTTTAACTAAAGAATCAGTGCTAAAGGTTAGTGCAAGTAAAAAAGGAAGTAACAAATGATAAATATTATAAAACTTATAATAGCAGTTATCATAGCTACGATAGTTGGTATTTGGGCTACTAAGTATCATGGTTACATTATGCTTGTGTTATCTGATAAAACTATAAAAATGAACTTGGTGGCGTTTGTTTTTGCTATAGCGGTACTTTTTTTCTTAATAGTTTTTGGGGTGAGGATTATCAAGTTAGGTATTAGTTTTCCTTACTTATTATTTAGCTGGTTTTTTGGCTTATTTATGGTTGATAAGCAAGAAAAGTTTATAGATATCGTTGCAGATATTTCATTAAGAAACGATAAGCTAATACGCCAAACAAGTATTTCAAGTTTAGTCAAATTAACACCTAAATATTTAAGAGATTATATTCTTTTTAGGAAGTTTGAAATCATAGCTAGCACAGGTGAAGTAAAAGAGCTTGAAAAGTCTTTAAAGCAGCTAAAAAGTGACAGTATTACATACAAGTATTTTGAAATATATAAATTTTATATGGTTCAAAAGTTTGGGGAGGCTAAATCAAGAGCTTTAGTATTATTGGAGTGTAATAATAATAGGTTTTTGCCAAGTATTGCAAATTTAGCTGGTACTATTGCATTAGCTGACAAGGATGACACATTTGCATTAAAAATTTTGGAAAAGTTTGATGCATATCTAAAAGCGGATATCGAAGAAAAACTAATAGTTTTAGCATTAAGACAGGCAAAAGATGTTGATAAATTATCAGATGTTTATAATAAGGCAGATGCTACACCAGTTTTAAGTAGAGTATATTTAGAGCAATTAGTTGCATTTAATGAGATGATTTTCGCAGAGAAGTTTGCAAAGAAACAATTTAATAACTCTAATATGTCTGCAGAAATGTTAAGGCTTTATATTAATGCTTTAGGTATTCCAGTTTCAAAGCTTGTGCCTAAGATTCTTGATAAAGCTAATAGTGATTACTATAGTATTATCACATTATTAGAGCTAGCAGTGCTAAAGTCAGATAATGTAAGTTTTAAAATGATTTATGATTATATTGAGAGAAATATAAAAGACTTACTTTCAAAGTCAGATCTAGAAAGATACTCACATGTTTTATGTAAGTTTTTCATAAAAAATGGCGAGACTGCAGGCCTAGATTTATCAGAGGCAAGACTCGTTTATAGAAATAACTAATTAAGAGGTTAATATGCAGGTTAAAAGATGGTTCTTAAACAATAGCTTGAGAAACTACCAATATCTTTTATTTGATAATGATAATGCAATAGTTATAGATCCTTTAAAAGCTGATATTTTTGATGATTTTATTAAAAAAAATAGTCTACAGCTTAGAGCAATACTTATAACACATAAGCATGGAGATCATATTGCGGGTGTTAAAAAGCTAATTGAGTTGTATCCTAATGCTAAAATTTATGCATATACAGATAATGATTTGTTTAAGCCTGATGTATATGTTGAAGATGGTGATGTAATTGATTTGGGCTTTACTAGCTTTAAAGTTATGTATACACCTGGACATATTTCGGATCATGTTAGCTTTTTATTTGAGAAAGAGAAAGCTCTATTTTGTGGAGATACTTTGTTTAATGCAGGTGTTGGCGGTGTTCATGCTGAAACTGCAGATGTAAACAAGCTATATGAATCATTAGTCAAAATAGCAAAATTAGATGCAGAGATAAAACCTTATCCAGCCCATGATTACTGGCAAAGTAATTTAGATTTTGCATTAAGCATCCTACCGGATGATGAGAGCTTTAACTATTATAGAAAACAGATTTGTGACTTAGATGCCGAAGATAAGCCAATAGTAGATCTAGCAGAGGAAAGTAAACTTAATATTTTTATTAGATCTATTGATGACAGTGCTCTTAAACATGCATTGCCAGATTATTCGTTAGGTAGAGATATGTTTGTAAAATTGCGAGAATTAAAAAATAATTTTTGATTTATTTTACTGGTTGTCTTGAGTTTTTTCAGTTGAGTTGTCTTTTTCATCAGTAGATGTATTAGAATCTTTCTTATCATCTTTAGGCTCTATCTTAGTACGACTAACTTCTCTAGGGAATCCACCATTTAGACCTATTCTTTGTAGTTTAATAATATCTGGAGCCATAGCACGTTGACTATCATATGGACCTATATACATTCTAATCCAGTTTCCTACACGCTTGAATTGAGGGTTTAAGCCAACTTTTTTCATTTTGCTAACATACCAAGATGTTTCATCCATATTTCTAAAAGATGCCACTTGATATATATATGTATATTTATATTGAGCTCTTTTAGCCTCAGGCTCTACGTTTACATTAACGCTATCATGTTTAAGGTTGTCATAAAATGTAAACACCATCTTGCCACTGGGAGTGTTTTCAGAGAAACCTTTCTTTTTATCACTATCAGCTTTTTTATCTGGATTAGTGTCTTTTGAGGTTTTCTTAGTTTCACTTTTATCAGCTAGTTGCTCTATTTTTGCTTTTTCTTCGGCTTTAAGCTTCTTAAAGTGTTTATTTATAAGTTTTGAAGCAACAGCAATACATAAAAGGCATACAACAGCTATAATAACTAATTTCTTTTTCTTATTTAATTTAGGTTTTTCAGGTTCTTGTGGAACCTCATTTTTTTGTTTTTTAGGTATATCTAATTTTGATAGATCTTTCATAAGCTTTATTTTGGCAATAATTTTTTTATAAACTAAACTATGGTTTAATTTATTAGTGTTATACTAAACAAAGATTATAATTAATAGTGATATAAAAATATATAGGGTTTTGTAATGAGCTATCAGAAAAATGATAAATTTATTATCAAAGGTTTCCATGAAAGTTGTCCAAGTGCTTTTAAAGATAAGATAATAGCTATGGGAGTCATAGAAGGCCAAGAGATGACAGTTATAAACAAATCGATATTAGGAGGTCCTATAGCATTTGAAACAAACTGTGGAATATTTTCATTACGTAAGAAAGATTTAGATTTTTTGAAATTAGAAAAAATAAATTAAAAAGAGGGATAAAATGAGTTTTAGAAAAGCATTTTTAGTTACATCAATTTGTACAGCTACTTTGGCTACTACTAATCTATATGCAGCAGCAGTTACACCATCACATCAAACGACAACACAAGATACTAGTGTTATAAAGAATACTATTGTTAGTAACCTAGATTCTTTGTTTCCATTTCAAACTAATGTAACAGTAGGCAAAGTTGATAAGGATAGTAATGGTGATTTCACTGCGTCAAATATTTTGATAGTAAGTAGTGGTAAAGATAATCTTAATGTATCTATTGATAAACTTGTTGTAAAAGGATTGAAAGTTAATCAAAAAATTAATGATGATGTCTCTATAAAAGTAGAAGGCCTAAGAGTTACAAACTTAGCAGCTTCTGTAGCAAGTAGTAGTGCCGTTAGTGCAAATGTCGATCCTAAAGATTTATCAGGTGATGATAATCTTTATAAGATAGCAATGAATACTATCGGAAAGGGTGTTTATAATTTTGAAATTGACTATGATCATAGTGATAGTACATTAAAATTTGAGCTTGACTCTACAGTGAATAAGCAAGCTTTCGTTAAAGAAAATTTTGAGCTAAAAGGTTTTGATCTATCTGATACTAGCTTTGATAATGATTTCTTGGCGAGTTTGAAAAATAAGGTGATGAGTTCAAAAATAAAAGATCTTGAATTTGATGGTAACTTTACAGAAGTGCTGAAAGAAATAACTTCTGAGTATTTAGGTAAAGACTATAATCAAACTCCTAGTTTAGATATCAATGGATCTTTAGGTAAAACACCTGGTGAGCTTGAATTTAATGTAGATGGAAATTTAGGTTCTCAAAGTCATGTTAAATATAACATTGTAGTTGATGGTATCGATTTAGAAAATACTCCTATAAAAGATATTATAAGTGGCTCTAATGACTTTTTGAAAAATGCTTATATTCAAACGAATTCAGCAGATGTTGCTATTGATTTGAATTTTGATAAAGATTCTTTCTCTAAAAAATCTCCAATACAACAAGTTCTAAATATTTTAGGTAAAAAAGATTTAAATATAAAAATAACTTCAAACAACAGTTATAAAGACTCTAAATACAATAATAACTTTAATATGAAAGCTGATGGCCTAGCTAGCTTAAATGCTAATACAAAGGCTATAGTTAATGGTAAACTAAGCTTATTACCATATGTTGGGGCAGATGGTAAAAACCAAAAAGATCTTTATAACTGTAATAACCAGTTATGTTTAACAGATATTGATTTTAGTTTTGCAAATAATGGTCTGTTAGAGAAAATCGCAAGATATACTAATCAAGATCCAAATACAACTCCACAGCAAGTGCTTGGATCATATGGTGCATTATTACAGCTTTTTGCAGTACAACAGCAAGATCAGTTCTTGAGAAAAGCATTGTCATCTTTTGCGATGTTTTTACAGAATCCTAAAAATATAAGCATCCATGCCAAAGCTAACAAACCTGTTAATCAGACTGCATTATTGAACATGTTGGTTGATGATACTAAGGAGTTGAAAAAGCATAATCCTATGCAAAATAATGGAAATGCTGACCTAAGTAAGTCACCTAATATTAAGCTAATAAACGATATACAAAAAATATTTAAAATAACATTTGATGTTAATAGTTAATTTAATAATCAAAATAAAGAAAATATTATAGAGATTTAGTGTATATCAGTGTTGACAAAACTTTTAAATAAGGTAATATATGTCTCTATAAAGCGGGAATAGCTCAGTGGTAGAGCACAACCTTGCCAAGGTTGGGGTCGCGAGTTCGAGCCTCGTTTCCCGCTCCACATACTCTTGCATGTGTGGCTGAGTAGCAAAATGGTTATGCAGAGGCCTGCAAAGCCTTGGACGCCGGTTCGATTCCGGCCTCAGCCTCCATACTGCCCGGGTGGTGAAATTGGTAGACACAAG
The DNA here is from genome assembly GCF_012224145.1 of Francisella sp. LA112445. Classification (NCBI taxonomy): domain Bacteria; kingdom Pseudomonadati; phylum Pseudomonadota; class Gammaproteobacteria; order Thiotrichales; family Francisellaceae; genus Francisella; species Francisella sp. LA112445. The sequence continues at coordinate 1,596,355 of NZ_CP041030.1, read as the reverse complement.
GGACTTAAAATCCCTCGGAGCTTAACCTCCGTGCCGGTTCGAGTCCGGCCCCGGGCACCATTTATTCTTTCTATATAGTCTCATAAAGTATCACAAAACCTTATAAAATAAAGCTTACACAGTATTTAGTGTTTCATGTAGTCTTATACAGAATTACTAAATCCTAGTTATAGTTGTGTGGCTAGTTGTAAGGCTGACAATATTTATTTACTTTTGTTTGGTATGTACATGAGCTTGTTAAATATGGTATCTAGAGCGTTTGGTAAGTTGAACTTACCAATCTGGAATCTATGAAGACTTTGATATATATCGTAAATTTGTCATTACCAAATAGTTTTAGATTAATTAAACAGAGGGTAATGAAATGACAAAACTAACCAAGAAACAAATAGATAATATTAAACATTCAGGTATAACTAAAAATGTGCAGAGAATTAAAGATATAGATAATCTGTATTTAGAGATAAAACCAAGTAATGCTAAAAGTTGGCTGTATAGGTATCAATTTAGAGGAAAATCAAAAAGTATAGGTTTAGGCGGCTATCCTAAAATATCGCTTGCCGAGGCTCGTGAAATAGCTATTGAATTTAATAGTAAGCGAGCTAAAGGCATAGACCCTAAATTAGAGTTGCAGCAATCTAAAATAGATAATAATAAGGACTTTAGAAAGATAGCTATCGACTGGTTAGAAAAGAAATCTAAAGAAATTGCTTTAGCTACTTACAGAAAATCAAAAGGGTACTTATTTAATGATATTTTACCCAAGTTTCAAAATAGAAATATTGATGAGATTAAGTATACTGAGATAGTAAATTTCCTTAAATCTTTTAGCTCAACACCAACAAAGCAAAATAAAATTAAGGTTACATTGTCAGGGATATATCAATTTGCAAAAGCTCATGGTCTTTGTGAAGTTAATCATATAAGTAGAGATTTAAGCTTTATTATGGAAAAAGAAAGAAATGAAAATTACTCATTTATTCACCCTATAGATAATCAATATAACTTATCCATGCTTTTAAATGATATAGATAGCTATCATGGTAATATCATAGTTAAAAAAGCTTTACAGCTTGCACCGTATTTAGCATTTAGACCAAATATGATTGTTAGCTTAAAATGGAGTGATTTTAGAGAAAAAGATAAGCTACTAGTAATTAATGCTGAAAATATGAAAATGAGGCAGGAATTTAAACAGCCATTGAGTAAGCAAGCTTTTGATATCATAATGAGTATGAAAGATTATACAGGCAGCAGTATTTATATATTTAGTAATAGAAAAGGTAAGCATATAACTCCCGATAGTCTAAGAGGGGCTATGCAGAGAGGTTTAGGTTATGATGGTAATAAAAAGCTCAAATTCACTACTCATGGTTGGAGGCACACGACTAGCACAGGGTTATATTTCTTACAAAGAAAACATAGATGGCAGAGTGAAGCTATTGAAATGGTATTAGACCATAAAGAAAGAAATAGTGTTAAGGCTGTTTACAATAATTATGATTATTTGGATGAAAGAAGAGAGATTTTATCTGTATGGTCTGATTTTATAGATAATATAAAACAAAGTGCTAATGTGATAGACTTTGAGAAAGTAAGTTAATGTTATATATACAGTGTCAGAAAGGCTATATTTTAAAGATATTAGAAACAAATTAATCAGTGATAACCTTATAGGTGTAAATGAGGATATTCGACTTTTTAGATCTATCGAGTATTTTAGTAAAGATTATCCAATATATATAAATATCTATGAATTATTATGTTGTGATAGCAATTATTTGGGTGAAGTTTCTGGAGCTGATAAAAGTATAACCATTGAAGAGTTTTGTAGTAGGTATAAAAGTCGAGAAAACTGGTTTTTTGAAAGTTTATCTTATGAGAAAGTCCAACATCTAAGTTTTAAGAACTTTAATGGTATATATTATATATCAGAGTTTCATCATCCAAGTTCTCTAATATTCTCAATCAACCCCAATAATTATAATGGTATTAGCATATCAGATGAAAAATTATATCCATTCTATATAGAACAACAAGATTATGATAGTTATTTTGGTCAATACTTTAATAATACAACCAGTCTAGTAGAGCCTTTGCGATGTTTAGAGTTTATATCTATGTTTATTGATGAGATTAATAAAAAGTATAGAGAAAAAGAAAATTATCGCTTACCTAGTATAAATCACGATATAAAGTCAAAGATCAAGGCTATTATAATAGATAGAGAAATAACTAATGTTCATTTTAAACTTATAATGGAAAGTAAAAAGGATTCTGGCTTAGATAAGCCTTATACATCTTTGGTAGAGTATGTTCTAGCGGAGTACTATCTTTATAGCAATAAAACTGTTATTCGAGATTTATCAAAATATATAGCTAATTTCTTTAAATATCATACTGGTTGTAAGCAACAGAAAACAGAAATAAAAAAAGTTCTTAAAGATAGTGACATAAATACAGTTTTTAAAGTTAATAATATTAATATAGGTAGTAGACTATATACAGGTAAAAAGACTCATGCTTTAGCTGACATTATTTGTGAACATCATAATATAAAAATTAAGGATACAACTTCTAAAAAAAAGTAAAAAATAATTTGGTCAGTTTTAAACTCATTTAGTCTCTAAGCTTCATATATTTCGGTCACTTTTTCTTACCAAAGTGGTACGAAGATTACTCTCTTTTTTTATGTTTTAATAGCAACAAATCTATGATTTTGTTTCGTAGGTTGAAGTTGATGTTTTGTAATTATTTATAAGTTACAGAATAAATTTAAAAATAAACATATCAATAGGAGAAAGTATGAAGGCTATGAAAATAAAAGAAGTAATAGATAGAGTGGGACTATCTAAATCAACAATATACCGGCTCGCAAAAGCAAATCAATTTCCTAGACCAATCAAGTTGGCTGAGAATAGTTCAGCTTGGATTAAGTCAGAAGTTGATGCTTGGTTACAATCAAAAATTGAAGCTAGAGGGTAATATAATGGATAGTATACAATTGAGAGATTTTGCAGAATCAAATGGATATACACTACCCAACAATTTTGATTATAACATAGGTATAGGAGAGATAGTTCGATTTAAGGATATTAATAAAAATAAAGATAATAAAGATTTATGGATAAAGAATATTGATAATAATATATTTGTCTTTGGCGATTGGAAGACAGGCGAGAAGTATACCTATATAGATAATGATAGCCAATATAACTACCATGGTAAAAAAGAAGTTAGCTACAAAGTACAACAGCAAAAAAAAGCAGAGTTACAGAGTAAACAAGAACTAGCTAAAAAGTTAGGAGCTTATTATTTATCACTGCCTAAAGCAAATGATAACCATGCGTATTTAGTTGCTAAGGGTATTAAAAGCCATGGAGTTATTAAACAGGATAAAGACAAATTAATTATTCCATGTATTGGTATAGAAGAGCCTTTTAAGGGTAAATTACAGAGTATACAAACTATACTACCTAATGGCTTTAAACAATTCTACAAAGGAGCTAATGCTAAAGATAGTTTTCTAATGCTAAATAAATCATCAAATGATAGTTTTATTTTTGTAGAGGGGTTGGCAACTGGTATTAGTGTATTAAATGCTATTTATGATAAAGATAATATCAGTGTAATAGTTTGCTTTAATTGTAACAATCTCAAACCTATTGTGAGCTACTTTTATAGTTTATATCCTAATGCTAATTTATGTATTTTTGCAGATGATGATAAAAATGGTGTAGGTATTAAAAAAGCTAATGAAGTTGCTGCAATAATACCAAGTATAAAAATATATCCCCCTCCATTTGATCCAATACTAAAAGAAACTTTTTCAGAGCTTAGTGATTGGAATGATTATTTACAAATATACAAAACTACAATAATAAAGGGAGATTTTTAATATGGATAATATTTTAGAGTTACAAAAAGAAGTTACAGAGGTTAAGCCATTGGAACTACCAATCAATAGAAAAGAATTACCAAAATTTAATACGGACTGCTTACCTAAAGTTATAGCTGATTATGTTGAATATTCATCTAATGTAATGCAACAGCCTAAGCAATATATCGCTACAGCAAGTTTAGTTAGTATAGCTGGATTATTGGGTAATAAAGTGTGTTTAGAAGTTAATAGTCAAAAAGCCTATCCTATTCTTTGGGGTATGTTAATTGGCGATAGCGGTACTGGGAAGACACCTAGTATTAATGAGCCATTAAAGTTTATAAAAGAAATAGATCAAGATAATTTAAGAGCCTACGCTAAGGAATTTCAAGCTTATTCAACTGCAAAAGATATTTATGATATTGAATTAAATGAATTAAAAAATAATTTTAAAAAAGCTGAAAAAAATAAAAAAGAAAGTATAAAAAATGAGATAGTAGATTTTGGAAAATTAAGTCCAATAAAACCATATTCAAGAGAGATAATATTAAATACAGCCACCAAAGAGGCTTTCCTTAAGAAAATATCAAATGATAGTCCAAACGGCTTATTACTTGAAATTGATGAGTTGATGGACTTTATAAAGTCGTTAGTTAGGTCTGAAAAGGTCGAGGATCATAAACTTTATGTGGAGGCGTACAATAATGGGGAATTTAAAAGTGAAACTATATCTAGAGGAATGCAAGTGGTAGATAATGTAACAGTTTCTATTATTGGAGGCGTACAAACATCAAGACTTTTAGATTTTACTAAAAGTTATGATGGAAGTGGTCTATTAGCAAGGTTTCAGTTGATTCCACTAGCTGAAAAGCAGTTAAGAGAATATAGAGAGCCAAACATAAGTACACTCTATACTTTGCCATATCAAAGTATGTTGAATGAGCTCAATAAAATTCCCCAAAGATTTAATATCATTGATAATGAAAGAGTTAAATCAGAACCTAAGAAATACAGCTATACTAAAGAAGCTAAGAGTTTATATGCAGATTGGTTTGATAATAATGAAAAAGTAAAAAATGAGAGTGGGCAAAGTGATTTAATGATAGAGTATCTAGGTAAAGCTAACAATACTTTCCATGCTTTAGCTTTAATATATCATTTAGCTTATAAGAATAGTGGCAACCATATAAGCAAAGAAGTAGTACAAAAGGTTATAGCTAGTCTAAATTACTTTTATGATTGTGCAGATTATTTATATAGTGATAATTTTAATAAATCTTTAGATTTGGCTAAGAAGATAGTAGATATAAAACCTAAATTAAAAAATAAAAATGGTTTTAGTATTGGAGATATTACTAGAAGTAAAAGTAGTTTTAGAGTCTTAGGTAAAGACTTAGTGCAGGAGGCTTTAGATGTTTTGGAACAATATCATCATATTAAGAAAACTAATAACAAAGGTACTAAATACAATAAGTATTATTGGTTATATTAAATTTATTTTCTAATCTTTTAATATAATCAACACATTTAACACAATATAGTTTAATCCCCTTAAAATAAAGGCTTTATTATGTGTTGATTATCTAACACTTATATAACACAAAGTTTAAACTTGTTATAAAGTATATTATAAATACAGTATAATTAACATTTATAGTTTATAAATATTGGGTAATGACAACAAGTATAGGAAATGCTTATGAGCTTAATTGATAGAATATCTAAGCGGTGGGCTACGAGACAAAAAGCTTCACGCATAGAAGAAAAGTTAAAAATAAGAAAAATAAAAGCAGCAGAAAGAGAACAAAGAAAGCTGAAAGAAGAAATCCTAGAGAGAATAAATAATGTCATAGAAAAGTGTGATAAAGACACTGTTGCTGGAATAAATGTAAGTTTTTTAAATGATTGCGATTACTCACAGCTCACTGGTTGGTTTAGATGTAAAGATGATTTCTTTAAAGATATTGCTAATATAGTTTTTATATTTCACTTGGCTGAGTATTATTTAAATAAATATGTCGATATATATTTTAACCAAAAATTTCTTCCAGCTATGGAGAAATGTCGGAATCTATATCAAGGAGAAGAATTCTTTCCTAAAGAAGAAATTTATAAAAATTTAATTGTAATGTGGGAAAATCAAGATTTACATAGAGATAATTTAGAAAAACTTAGTAAAAATTATGAAGAGCAATATTTAGGTATTGAAAAACTTAATGAAGCTGCAGAAGAAGATACTGAAAAAACTATTAAAAATATTAAATATATAGAAGAGTCAAAATCTAATGGTAGACTTAATCAAGAACAAATTTCACAATATGATAATATTTTAAAAACATATGTAGAAGCATGGTCAGTTAATAAAAGAACAGCAATAATATTTTGGGAGGATGAAGATTTTAAAACACATCTCAAAGATCTAAAATATACTGAACAATACAAAATACTTAAAAAAATTGAAAGTCACTCTTTTGAAGCTTACTTTTTAGAAAAGGTAATTATGTGTATCAATACCTATTTAGCTAATAATCAAATATTTTCTCAAGAAAAGATACCATATAAGTATAGTATAGATGACTACTTTAACTATAAAAAAACTTATCTGCAAGAAAAAGAGAGAAATGAATTAGAAGATTTTTTTACATCTGAGGGCAAAAGGGTTAATGCTAGTAATGAATCTAGTGAAGAGAAAAATAATATTCTTAAAATAGAATCAATCGATCAAATGAATGGAGCTGAGTTTGAAGATTTCTGTGCAAAACTATACCAAGCTAAGGGATATATAGTAGAGCAGACACCATTAAGTGGTGACCATGGTGCAGACTTAATCGCAAAAGCACCCGATAATAAAGTATATGTAATCCAATGTAAAAGATATTCTAATACAGTTAGTAATACAGCTATTCAGGAAATATATGCTGCTAAATCATATTATAATGCTGATTATTCTTGCGTAGTTACAAATAGCTATTTTACTCAAGGAGCGAGAAAGCTAGCTAAAGCGACAAATACTTTGCTTGTAGACAGAGACTCATTAATATTAGATATTAATTATCTACAAAATGTACTTTAATTAATAATACTTATTTACCTTGCTAACGATAAATAACAAACCCTTAAAATTCATGTAAAAAATACTTTTTTATAGTTAAAGGTAAGTCAAAATATACAACTTAATGCTCTACTTTTGGCATAAATAATAAATTAAAGCTTATCTGAAACATTATCAATGTATATCAGAAGTGTACTTTAAAGCATAATCAATATTATTTCACTACATAGTAAAGTATAGGCTACTAGTGATAAAAGTAGTATGGTTAATGCTTTATAAAAATACATAATTATCAATAGCCTTAGTAGTCAAAAACAATCTATTAATGTACTGCTTTTAATAGTAGTTAGCTATATATATCAGATAACCTAAAATAAAAGTGTTATTTGAGTGTTAATTATATAACACATCTTAAAGCGTTATATATGTTGGTTTGAACTACGTTGTGTTAATTGTGTTAGCTTTTAGAGAATATAAAATATTAAGAGTTTATTGGTACTACCATATTTAATACTTATATGAGCATTAAGTTTATGATTGACATGTTTTGTGTGTTGTATTATTCTTAGTTGTAAGGCTATTTAGGTGGCTGACAAATTTAACAAAAGCTATAAGTGTTGATACATAAGGCTTTCAGAGAGATAGTTATTGTCCGGCCCCGGCACCATTTTTATTATTTTTTTTAAATGTTCTTTACGTTTCCTAACTTACAGATTGTGATATGATACTTATTATGTATTTTGATTTGTGTTTTGTAAAATAGGATTATTGAGTGCAATATAATACAAGAGTATTTAATCTCTTTAAACGAACTACTCAGTCATATAAGTTTCTTTGGGGTTTAGCATTATTAGAGTTAGCTAATGATGATAGTGTGATATCAAATAAAATTAGGTTAGATGATATTTTAGCTTATGCAGCTGTATATGCTTCTAATCTTGCTACTAAATATAAAGTCAGATTGAGTTGTAATAGTGATAGTATATTTGAAAAAAATATATTAGAAGCTCACTCAAAAACAAAAGATTACAAAATTAAATTTACACAAATATATAGTAAAGATTCTAGAGAAATTATAAAGAAAGATTTTCTAAAATATGTACCATATAGATTTCAATCAAGTTTTTTTGATATAAAGGGTAATGATAGTCAAAAGCAAAGACACTATGTTGATTCTATTGACTCTAATAATAATCGGTATTCAGATATACTAATTTATCAAATAGATTACGATAATGAAAGTTTGATTTTAAACCCCAATTGGCGTGAATATCTAAGAAAAAATTACTTACTATTAAAAGCATATATTACTCAAGAGTTTGCTAAATATCTCGCTAAGTATAATGTTGATGTTCCTAATCTAATGCTTAAAGTTGATCCTGTAGCTGATAAAAATAGAGAAAATCTAACTAAGCAGAGAATTATTTGGAATGATTTTATAAAAGATAATCTCAATATTTACGATATTTATGATGGTTCAATCTTAACTAGTTTAAATCAAGGTATTGATTTAGATCACTATGTACCTTGGAACTATGTTGCTCATAATATGATTTGGAATTTAACACCAATTAAATCTAGCCTAAATAGCCAGAAATCAGATAGGATTTTAATAGATGATAGATATCTTAGTAAGTTGGCTAATCAGCAATATCAGTTATATGACTGGGTCAAATCAAATAACAAAACTAAAGTTATAGAAGACTACACTATAGTTTCTTTGAATAACTTAGCAAAGGATAGTTTTATTAATAGTTACAAGATTATGATAGGGTCGTTATGCCAATCTGCTATTAGACAGGGGTTTAGTGAATGGAAGATCTAACATATGAGTGCTAATACTAAAAACTACTATGATGAAAAAGCATTAGAGTATGTTGCAAATACTGCCAATGTAGATTTTTCAGATTTATATGAAAGATTAAATAAATATATGACTGTTGTTAAAAATGCTTTAGATATTGGTTGTGGCTCGGGCCGTGATGCTTTGTATTTCGCTAATAAAGGTATAGAAGTTACAGCAATAGATTTCTCAAGCAATATAATTAATGAAGCTAAAAAAATAAACAACCATACAAATATTGAGTATATAGCAACAGATATCGAAAACTATAAGACTAATGAGAAATATGATTTAATCTGGGCTAATGCTTCTTTATTGCATCTAAAAAAAGATAAGCTAGTCGAGGTGCTTAAGAATATTAAAAAAATGCTAAGCACAAAGGGGTATTTTTATTCATGTTTTAAGCAGGGTAATAATTCTGAGATTGATGATTTAGGTAGGTATTTTGCATATTATGATGAACAAATACTAAGGAAAGTATTTGAAAACTTAAACTTCAATATTAGAGATTTTTTTATCTCGTACGATAAAACAGGCAGGAATGTTACTTGGCTGAATTTTGTTGTATCTAACTTTAAAGGGTAGTTTGATTACAAATTATTCTTACTCTTTGAAGTGGCATTGAATTTAAATGCTTATCAACAACACCATATCTATTAGTTAAAACATCATGTGGGACTTTTTCAATAGTCTTAACCTCTATCATTTAAGTACTCTAATATTCTACTAACCGTACCATTTATTTTTCTTATCAACTCAAGTTTAAAAAAACTCACAGCTAACTGCTGATTATATTTATAATAATAGGTCTTTGACTTTGTTATAATTATTAATAAATCTGTAATAATTAAGTCTATTTTGAAACTACTAAAATTCTATAAAATGCATGCATCTGGTAATGACTTTATTGTGATTGATCAAAGAGATAATTCTCAGCAATTGGCAGTAAAAGATATCAAAGCACTATGTAATCGGCGCTATGGTATTGGTGCAGATCAACTTTTGTTATTAAAAAGCTCTAAGTCAGCGATATGTCAAATGAATATCTTTAACCAAGATGGAACAACTGCTAAGCAGTGTGGTAACGGCTTAAGATCGGTGGCTTATTTAATGTATCAAAAACATAATATAAGACATTTTGAAATTGAGGTTAATGGTGCGTTGCATCGCTGTGAAATAATTAAAGACGATGAGGTTTTGGTTGAGTTTCCCTTGCCTCAGATTATAAGTAAAAAGCCTTCGTTAAATATCAATATTGACTATCTTGATGCGATGGAGCTCTCTGTTGGTAATCCTCATCTAGTTTTATGGTTGAATGAGCTTATAAGCTTTGATATTCCAAAGTTAGGAAAGTGCTTGCAAAGTGCTTATTTACCAGAAGGGATTAATGTTCATTTTGTTGAATGTGTGGATCAACATACAATCAATATCCGCCATTTTGAACGTGGCTCAGGAGTGACACCATCTTGTGGAAGTGGCTCAATTGCTAGTGTGTATTCGGGTGTAACAAGTGGTTTGATTGAAACACCGGTTATAGTGAAAACTGCCACAGATAGTTTTCAGATAAATTTGACTGATAAAGCTTGTACACTTATTGGCAATGCGGTGTTAGTATTTGAAGGCAATTATTTTTTGGAGGAATAAAATGAATATTAGAGAAGTGCCACTTCGAAAAACGATCTCAGGGTTAAGTCATAGCCTCAGTGTTATTGAATATACGGTCGATAAACCAAAGGCCAGTATTTATATGCAGGCAGCGCTTCATGCTGGAGAGCTTAATGGCATTGCTATTATTCAAGCATTACAAGCATATTTAAAAGAAAATCCTGTTGATTTTAATTTCAAACTTATTCCGTTTGCAAATCCTTTTGCAATGGATGTGAAAGTTGGAGAGTATACATATGGCCGCTTTGATGCCAAAACAGGTGATAACTGGAATAGAGGATTTAAGAATCTGTTAGAACCTATCGCTGATAAACCAAAGATCAATCTAGAGCGTTTTATCTATGATAATAGTACTGATTCATTTGATTTGGTCTGTAGTAAGTTTACTAGTTTGTTAAAAAAGCGCTTAGAGCTGCTTTTGAGCCTAGATTTAGCCCCTTATGAAAGACTTGCAGCATTGTTACACTATGAGGCAATTGATGCAGATTTTAGCTTTGATTTACATAATGATTCGATTTCCGTGCCTTATATTTATGCGCCAGATTACTTAAATACAAAACGTCTTAAGCATTTTAATAGTGATTATTTTGTCTTAACTCCAAATGAGATTAGCACGTGCTTTAATCAGGCAATATTTTATCCATGGTGGCAGTTAACAGATACATGGAATAAAATTAAAAATGATAATAAGCTTCCGCCAAAACATGCCTTTACCTATGAGACAGGGAATAAAGAAGACTTTGATTTGTGTACGGCAAAAAAACTATTATCAGGAATCTTGGCTTATATTGGGGGCGATACAGTCCCTGCTGGCGCAATTAAGTATGCTTGTTATGAACGTGACTTTTTTCGTATTCGTGCGCAAAATGGAGGCCTTATTGATTATGATGATAGTAAGCTTGGTCAGGTACTTACATCAGATGAGCGAATTGCACAACTTTATACAAAAGAGCATATTGTCTCAGGAAATGCACCGATAGAGATTAAGGCGCCTTGTGATAGAAGTGTACTCATAACTAGAACGTCATCATCAAGTGTGCATGAGGGTGATGAGGTTGCTAAAGTGATGAGTAATATCTTTAATATCGACTAAGAGTGTGTTTAATGTAGAAACTTAAGTATCTAGCTTCTCTTTTAGTTGTTAAGTGGTTTATCAGAAATTGATAAATGACATAATTAGATGTATGGTTAGCTATTTTAAGGTTCTAATGATGACTCTCTCGATTGACAATATCCTGAATATCTTATAGTATTAATTTTAGTCGTGATTTAATTCAACTTGCAGCGACTTAAAATAACTTGCTAAAGCGTTTCAAAATTATCATTTGATAAATAGTTCTAGAGATGTCTTTTGCATTAGTTGATATTACCTAAATATAAAAATACAAGAGGGAAAACTAATGAATAATAGTCATAAAAATCAAACACATTTAGAAGTAACATATAAAAAAATCTATAAGGATATCGTTGAGCTTAGCTTTGAAATAGATATCTTAAAAAGAGATATTAACAAAATCGATTATCAAATCACTTATGACCAGATTAATAGGTATTTAAATTTGCAAAGCTTATATAAAGAGATTGCTGATGAATATGAAAATCTTATAGATAACTGTAGGTTTGGGAGTGTGAAGCTAGACTTTAAAGAAGTTATAGATATAACAAAAGTAGTTGAAAGTAAGTTAGAAAAGATATTTGAATCTTTATCGGATAAAAATAAATACTATCTATCTAAAGTTTCTGAAAATAGGGTTTTATCACTTTCTGCTTTAAAAAGAAGATATGATCTAACAGTAAAAAGTGCAGGTTGGGCGTCAACTAAAGCAATATACTTGGTTTCTCTTTCTCAAGAAATTCAATATAGAGCAAATTAAAGCTTAGTTTATCACATTAACATAAATGGGTTAGTTTCGTAAAATAAATTGAAGATCTCAAATAGGAAAATCAAACTTCCCATGGCTACAATATATGTATGAGAAAAATATATTTTAAGATCTGTTTTTGTACTGAGAAACATTGGTGTGTAAATAAATATTATAACAGTAAATATTGAGGCATATTGTAGTACAAGAATAAATTCTGAAGGATATAATACGGTGAAAATTAATGGAGGTATAAAACATATTAATAATAAGTTTAAACTGCTTAAATGTTTATTGTAATTACTAAATAGGTCGCGGATGTAATGTGCTAGAGATATACTAACTCCGATAAATGATGTGACTATTGCAATATGAATAAACAGATTTAATGCTAGATTTAGTATATTAGATCCCGATATTTCTTTAATCTCATAAATTAAGCCACTTGGTGTATAGTTATTTGATAAAAAAAGGCTATGGAAACTATATGGATTGTGCTGAGGAACTACTCCTAAAGATGCAAAAATCCATATTATATAAATAACTAAAACTATTACACTACTTATTAATATATCTTTTTTTATACGTTTAACATCACCTTCTTGATACTCATAAACAAAAGGGATTACACTATGAAAGACGAATGCTGGTAAAATAGTTGGAAAAGCATATATGATTGCGGATGTTCCTGAAGGAGCATCACTTAAATAATTAGTATTTATATAAAATAACATAATTACTACGGCTATTATAAAAAATATAAATTTTAAAATAACAAGAATTCTATTTGTATAGTCACTAGCTTTATAACTAAATATTAAAGCTCCAAATATTAGTATGAAAATAATTGAAGATATTCCAACTTGAGATTCATTTAAATTATTCGCGCCATCTATACTATATAAAAGTGAAGAGCCTTGAGAAATATAGCTTGATAACATTGAATAAAAGAAAAGTAAGTAGATAAGAGTAAAAAATATTAAGTATTGCTTTGGCACTTTTGAGTACATTATTGATGTGAAATTAGCACCAATAGGATGTTCAGCACAAGTATTTAAAAGTTTTATAGCTGCAATATACATTATAGTCCATGATAAAATCAGGAGTATGATTGCCATAAAAAAGCCACACGCTGCAACAATCAATGGTAGCGACAACATTCCTGCACCAGTACTTGTACCAATTATTAGGAAAATTGAACCAATAGATCTAGAGTTCATATTAAAAAATAACTATGAGAGTGGACTTAAAAATATCATAGCTTATTTTAATGATAAATTATAGTTTGTTAATAGTTATACAAATTAATGTAAACCTAAAGTGTAAGTATTTACTAAGTATATAAGATAATCTTATAGGAATATTAAGAACTATATATTTAAATATTGGGAAATTTTTAATCATAATAGGAGTGTGAGATATAAATTTAAACGAGAGGTTGATTAAAATGAAAAAAGTAATATTTTCTATATTAATAGTGTTAAGTTTAAATTCGGCTGGTTATAGTTATGGGCTGGCAAATCAAGTATCTAGTGACTCTTTTCCACCTCCAGTAATAGAGTTAGCTTAAGATATAAGTAAAATAGTAATAGTTAATCCAAATACCCTTTGAAACCATTTCGTCATTCTATAGCTTGACCATAGGATCTACTCATTATAGTCTTAAATTAGGTTCTACGAGCAAGTCCTAGAATAGCATGCATCTTTGGGACTAACTATATAGAAATAAATCTTTTAAAGACTAAAAAATTTATTGCATAATTTAGTTGTTTGAATATTGATATTAACTTGAGGTTAAGCTTTAATAACATTATTTAAAAGGATTAAAAATAATGATCAAAAAACTAATAAGCTGTGTATTTATTTTTCTTATACTATTTAACTATGGTTTATCTAGCGATAATACAGCTAAAGCTCCTGTAAATACTCAAAATACTTCTAAAGACACGCAAGTTAGTGATAAAAGTACTTTAAATAAAATTGTTGTTACACCTATTAAAGATATTGGTATCGGCGCTGCGTCGCTAATTATGGCTCCAGTAGGTGCATTCGTTGGGCTTTTTAAAGGGGCTACGATGTCGCAACAAATCCTTTATAATGGAGAACATCATTCTGGAGATAGTGACATAGTTAATATCGTTGTGGCTCCAATTGCAGCGGCAGGATTTGCTTTAGGAGGAGCTATTTATATGGTATTCAAACTACCTCAAGAAACAGCAAAATCTTTAAGTCAAAAAGAAGATAATTAATACATTCTCCTAGTTTAAAGCTAAGTTTCTAGCTTACTACTTGTTTTAGATTATTGATAATAGTATTTTATTACCACATACTATAAGAAATTATAAATAATGAAATTTTTTAAATATACACTTTTATTATCAAGCATAGTAATGCTACCTCTATCTAGTTTTGCAGATGGAAATCTTTGTAATCTGTATATAAGAGTTAAACCAAGTGTTTATAATGACTCTGATAGGGTCGTTTTTAATATGACAAATACTAAAAAAGATCAAGACTATAGAAATATAGCTTTCTCAGGACAAACTAGGGCTAGTGTCGGTGAAGTAGAGTGTGGTGATGATTATAATATTTATGCTACAGCGTTGCCAACTCCTAGACGTAAATTATCTTCACCACCTATAAAGTCAGTATATACAAGTAATCCAATAGCTTTAAATCATGATATTGATATTTCTTATCCATCAGATTTTACAACAATTGAGTCAACACCTACTGAAGACGAGACTATTATACCCAAATAGAGTCTAAATATTTAGCTAGCAATTATTGCAAAATCAACTTTTGAAGAGCATTATAATTACTATATTTAAATAGTTTCTGTGGAAAATTTCCCATGCATATAAGCGAACGTAGAAAATGGTATATTGGTTTAGGCATTTTCGTAATAATAGTTTTATTATCTCTTTCTTTATTCCATGCTTCGATATGGTTTAGTATAGGTTTTATAGCGATCTTAGCTGTAATAGCTATATATGATCTTACTCAAAAGAGTCACTCGATTTTAAGAAACTTTCCGATACTTGGCCATATCCGTTATATTTTAGAGTTTTTACGTCCAGAAATTCAGCAGTATTTTATTGCTGATAATGAAAGTGAAAAACCCTTTAACAGAGAGCAACGTTCTACTATTTATCGTCGAGCTAAAGGCGTTAATGATACAGGTGCCTTTGGTACAGAGAAGAATATTTATGAAATTGGGTATGAGTGGGTAACACATTCATTAGCGCCAAAACACTTAGATGAAGTCGAAACTCGTGTTAAATTTGGTGGTCCTGATTGTAAGCAGCCATATATGGCATCGCATTTAAATATTTCTTCGATGAGTTTTGGAGCACTATCAGGCAATGCTATTATGGCTTTAAATAAAGGTGCTAAGCTAGGTGGTTTTTGTCATAGTACTGGTGAAGGTGGTTTGACAGATTATCATCTACAAGGTGGTGATCTTGTATATCAAATTGGTACTGGATATTTTAGCTGTCGTACCGAAGATGGTAAATTCTCACCAGAAAAATTTGCTGAGAAGGCTAACTTAGAAAATGTAAAAATGATAGAAATCAAACTATCTCAAGGAGCAAAGCCATCTCATGGTGGCGTTTTACCAGCTGCTAAGATTACACCAGAGATTGCTAAAATCAGAGGTGTACCTATGGGTCAAGATGTATTATCTCCCCCTGCTCATAGTGCTTTTTCGACACCGAAAGAGCTTTGTTATTTTATAAAAGAGCTAAGAGAGCTATCAGGTGGTAAGCCTGTTGGGTTTAAGCTATGTATAGGAAGCCATATTGAGTTTCTGGGTATATGTAAAGCTATGTTAGAGACTGGTATAAAACCAGATTTTATAACTGTTGATGGTGCAGATGGTGGAACAGGAGCAGCTCCTGTAGAGTTTGCTAATCATATTGGTATGCCTTTAGAAGATAGTGTAGTCTTTCTTCATAATGCTCTTGTTGGTTGTGGGATCCGTGATGATATTCGAATCGTAGCAAGTAGTAAAGTTGCTTCAGGTTTTGATATGGTGAGATTATTTGCTATGGGCGCTGATACTTGTAATTCAGCTCGAGCAATGATGTTAACTATCGGCTGTATTCAGTCTCGCCAATGTAATAACAATACTTGTCCTGTTGGAGTGGCTACTCAAAATCCACGTTTAGAGAAAGCTTTAGTTGTAGATGAGAAAAAACATCGTGTTCACAATTTCCATAAAGCAACTATTAGATCATGTGCTGAGATTATTGGAGCTATGGGCTTAACCTCTGCTAAAGATGTTGGTCCTGAAAATTTGAAGAAGCGTATATCTGTAAATGAAGTTAAATCATATATTGATTTGTATGACTTTATCCCTGAGAACTGTTTAGTCGAAGGAAATATTCCAAAAAGTTTCCAAAGATCTTGGGAGAAAGCACAAGCATCTTCATTTTAAATAATCTAATTTTAAGAATTTTCTTTGAAAGTCTCGTAACTTCCTGTTTTTGCAAAACTAATCTTATAATCTGAATTTGATAATTTATCTATACGAACACTATCAATATCTAGTATTTCTAATCTTTGATTGGTAAGAAGTTGTCCTTCTTGTAGAGCTAAAACATCTCTCAATAACCATTTAGCTAGAGCTCTGTTGGGATTAGTCATTAAAGCTTTTCCATTCTCTTGACATATTTTCGCAGATAAAATCTCTTTATTAGGTAAGTGTAACTTAAAAGAGGTATTTTTATCTGGAAAAAAAATTATTATATTTTTTATATATTAATTTTGGAACAGGGATATAAACTTCTCCTACATCTCGTTTTCTACCATTAGCATTCCATTGATTGAGTTGACTTCTTTCAGAGACATTTCCATAATCTTTTCCATTTCTAGTGCTATAAAGAGGTAGGTAAACGTATTCTTGTGCGACAGCATCAGTTTTCTTAGCAGTTTGTAATATCTTTTCAAGTTCTAGAAGAGGATTTTTAAGAATAGTTATTGGGATAAAGTTGCTTATAGAGTTTATAGAATCAAATTGCTTAAATAGAGTGCTTTTTGTTAAATTGAATTTATATTTTGCTTTTTGATCAGTAAATTAAAGAACTTTTTATGTATATGAAGAAGCTATCCACACATTATATAATCATCTACTATATCTTCTAATAAGGCATCATCTTCACTCATGACTATTCTACTTTTTAATTTGTTAATCCAATTTTTTATTTCTTCTTCTGAATTTAGTTTTTCTAAAAATAGATAATCATAATTTTCGCTAATAATATAAATATCATCATTAAAACTATCTGCATATGATTCTCTATTCTGAGAAAGTATGTCTAGGAAAATTTTTAATTTCTTTTGAAAATTTAGCATATGGGTTTTAATAGGTGGTATTCTTTTGTTGATTTTGACATTATTATCTTTTCTTCAAAAGAAAGGTTTTTGATGGGGTTTTCTATAGATAGTATCCTTGGAGAATTATTCAGATTCATGATTAGAGTTACTATGTAATTATCTTTATATTCCAATGCTTTTCTGTACTCTTTTTCTGTGAGTCTAAATGTTCCTTTTTTCTCTCTAATACCTTTAATTTCAGCTAAATAAAAATCATTTCCGACATCTACTTGAAAATCATAACCATCTCCATAGAGTCTTGCATCTTCAAGTATGCCATCTCTAAAAATATCTATCGAATTATAGTTATTTATAAAGTAAAGTTCAGCTTCTAAGCCTGTCTCTTGTAATTTTTTGAATCTAGTTTGAGATATTGGTTTTATATTACTGCTTATGTCTTTAATTTTAAAGTTCTTCTTCATATAAAATTTAAGAGTACTTACAAATTCTTTAACATTTTCATTCCCAAATAAACTATCAATTAAAACTTTTCTATGAATATATGTATTACCTTTTTGCCACCAGCCTTTTCGAGGATTTGGAAAGAATGGATCAAATAAGTCCATTCTATTTTTGATCACACCTGTAGTTTTTGCTATTTTATTTTTGACACAAAAGTTATAAAAATCTGTTTTAGTAGAAAAGCCAAATTCTTTTGTAAAGTCATTATCAAATTTAGATAAGCCATAACCTATTAAATTTAGAATTTCATAATTCTCATGTTTACTTGTACTCATCTCAATTTAGCCTTTTAGTAAAATGTACATTGTATATATGTGGAGATCGAATTATAGGTATTCTTATTCCTGCGATATCAGCAAAAAGGTCAATAAATTTATATTTTTCTAAATACATTTGATAGAATTTTTATTATTAATAGACAAAGGGTATTATATCAAGAATATTCTTATTATTTAATTGAAGTATTTTATATATGTCACTATATACCTATCCATCAAATAAGCTAGAGTATTTGGTTAGAGTTTTATCTAAGCTCTTAGATCTTGAAGAAAAAGATCTATTTATACCAACACAACTGATAGTTGGTAGTCGTGGTATGCAACACTGGTTGAGTATGCAGTTAGCAGAAACACGAGATATTGCCATGAATCTCAAGTATGACATGATTAATGGTTATATCTTAGATATTTGCTATGAGCTGACTAATAAACATGAATATAAAAAAGCTTATACAAAAGATATATTAGCTTGGCGAGTTTTTAAACATTTAGATGATATTGATAATGATAAGCTTAAAGAATATTATAAAAATAGTGATCTAAAAAAATATCAATTATCAGCAAAAATAGCTGAAGTTTTTTCAAAATATCTAGCTTATCGTACTGATTGGTTAGAAGCTTGGGAACAAAACAAACTTTTAAATCCTGCTAGAGAAGAAATAGATGAGCCTTGGCAAATGCAACTCTGGCAAAGACTGGTTGCAGAGATTCCAGCAACTCCATATAAAATACAAGCTCAAGCATTAGAGTTATTAAGCAAAGAAAGTCTGAAGAATATAAATGTTCCTAAGAGTATCTATATTTTTGGTATAAATAGTATTTCAAAGAAAAATCTTAATTTTATATTTGCATTAGCTAAGCACATTGATGTGAATATTTTGTATATTAATCCATGTAGTGAATATTGGTATGATTTGAAGAAAGATAAAGTTTCTGCTTGGTTAGATAATGATGATTATGAGATACAGCCACTTTTAGCAAATTTTGGTCAGCAGGGCAAAGAGTTCTTTAATGAGTTATTAGATAATGAAGAAAAAAATGAGCTAGAAGTATTTGAGAAGTTTGATAAGGATTGTTTGAATTTTGAAAAGCTTGAATATAATAATCAAAGCCAATTAGTCAGTTTACAACGTAACTTACTTGAGCTTGATTGTCAAAACTACTCACAACAAAAAGATATATCAATAAGTATCAACTCCTGTCATAGTCCTCTTAGAGAAGTACAAGTGCTGCATGATAGGCTCTTGGATATGATAAATGATAATCCTGATATTAAGCCTCGCGATATTTTGGTAATGTGTCCGAATATTGAGGATTATTCACCATATATTGATAGTGTTTTCTCTAGATATGCGGAAGATAAAAAACTACCGTGTTCAATAGCAGATAGAACACTACTTGATTCAGAGCCATTAGCTGCTAGTTTTATAGAACTTCTGCAGTTGCCAGAGAGTGATTTTGAGGTTAATAAAATATTAGATTACTTATCAGTTCCAGCAATTCAGCATAAATTTAAAATCTCAAATGAGCAGTTAGAAACTATACGCTATTGGTTAAAAGGGGCGTGTATCCATCATAGAAATGATGGTGAGACATTCTCATGGAGCTGGGGTCTGAAGAGGTTAATGCTAGGATTTAGCTATAGTGATGAAAACTATATTATTAATGATAGTTTGATGACTATACCTATTATCGAGGGTAGTGAAGTAGCTGAATTAGGCGGACTATATGAGTTATTAGAGCTTTTAGCAGCTTACTCTGAGGAACTACTTGAAACTAGAAGTCTTGAAGATTGGCATAGCTATCTTTTAGAGATGTTTGATAATGTTTTTGATATCACGCAAGAAGAGCAATACATAGCTAAAAAAATAAATAATATTATAGCTAGGACAGTTGAGACTGCTAAAGAAATATCTGCTAATATACTTATTGATTTATATACTATTAGATATTGTTTAATCTCGCAGTTATCTGAGCCAATTATTAATAACCACTTTCTTAATGGTAAAGTTACTTTCTGCTCAATGACGCCAATGCGAAGTATACCATTTAAGGTTGTGGCGATGCTTGGCTTAAATAATGGTAAATTTCCACGCCAAGAGTCAGCAATTAGTTTTGATCTAATGGCAAGGCTAGGTAGAAGAGCTTGTGATAGAACTAAACGTGATGATGATAGGTATTTATTCTTAGAAGCGATATTATCAGCACGAGATTATCTATATTTTAGTTATCTAGGTAGAAGTGTTAAGACTAATGTTGAGCAACAGTCTAGCTTAGTTCTTAAGGAATTAATTAGTTATTTACAAGCAAATTATAGTTGGCAAGATGAAGATATAAAAGAATATCCATTACATGCTTTTAGTCCAAAATGCTATTCTGAAGAGTACAGAAGCTATGATAATGCTTGGCTTAATTTATTACAGGCAGAATCAAAGCCTTTTTATGATTTTAAAAAAACTACCCCGTCTTGCTTACGCAATCCACCCCTTCACGAAGCGAAGGGGAATGCTAATAACTCTGTCATTCCGTCAGGCGTGACCACGGAATCTATCAATAAAAAGCATAGTCATACCCGCGCACATTCGACTCCGCTCAGTGACCGAGAGCATCTCAGTAGTGATAAAATAAGTTTAAAAGATTCTTACCTGCGTAAGAGTGACGATAGCTTTAGTTTAACTACTAAACTACCACAAAGTCTAACAATATCTAAATTAGCTAAGGTTTTTGAAAATCCTTTAAAAGCATATGCAAACTATAGTTTAGATTTGTATCTTGAAGATAATTTTGAAGAGTTAGAAGATAGCGAACCTTTTGATATTAATGGTCTTGAAAAACATAGATTAAAGCAAGAGCTGTTTGATGTTTTGAAAGAGAACAAAGATATAAGCTTAACAAGAAAAACTGCAAAATTAAGTGGTAAATTTCCAGATTCTATATTAACTGATGATGAGATTGATTTAGAAGTTGAAAATATTCAAAAACTATTAGATTCACTGGATTTGGCAAATTATGAGAGTAAATATTTTCAAAAAGAAATACTTGGGTTAGAGTTAGAGACAAACTGTTATATTAATAATAATCAAGTCTTACTACATACAACTTCTACATTTAGCATAAAACATAAGTTTGAGTTATATTTGACAGCTTTATTAGTAGCATACCATGAGCAAAAAGATATATTTGCTGTTTATCATTGTTTGGATAAAAATAAAAAGACAGATCCTTTTGAATTACCTCAAATTTTATACTCTAATGCAAAAGAGAAGTTAGAGCATTATGTCCGAAATGCTATGCAAATAGTAGACCAACCAAAGCTTATTTATTTATCTTTAGCAGAAGCTTTGTTTGCAGATGGAGAGAGTTATGGTAAGAAATATAAAAAGTCAGATAAACAAAAACAGGATTCATGGGATGAAGTTATTTCTAATGAAAGAAATCATAAATCATTAGATAAAGATAAGTATTTTAAACTTTTCTATACAAAGCTCCCCAAAATAGAAGATTTTGAAGGGGAAGAAATTTATAGAGACTTTTTTAGGATAATAAATGAAAATTAAATATAAGAATCTTGATCTTTTACAATTGTGCAAAAACATTTATATAAGTTTTGAAATTGCAATAGCGGCATGTTTATGCTTTTTATTTGGTTTCTATGTATCTAATTTACTACATGGAGGGCAGTCGATCATCGGAGGATTCTGGTGTTTGATCACTGTATCTACAATATTACAGCTAAGTGTTAAAGACTCTTATTCAGCAGCTTTCCAAATCTTTGTAGGATCAGTTATTGGCGGAATTACGGCTTTTATATTTACATCTATATTCGGATATTATTATTTGGTGATGATTTTAGCTGTGGCTATTAGCGTTTTTATTACAGCAAGCATTGGTCTTGAGAATGCTGTGAAAATGAGTAGTGCTAATGCTGGTGTGATAGTAGCCTTAGGTTTATATCAACCAACTTATTCTCCTTTTGTAAATACAGGTTTGCGTTTGATAGAGACTTTTAGTGGTACAGCAATAGCTTTATTTTTTATATTTATAAGTAGGATTTTTAAGATACGGACTAGTTAGTTGCGACATAAAGATGTCATTTTGATGCGTTATATTTTATGTAAAGATATTTTATTTTTTCAAAAAAGGATAAATATATAGATACAGTAGATAAGTTTGAAAATGTACCAGTAGACGATGAAACAGTCATTTTGTCATCAAACCAAGTAACTATAGATAAATATGATGTGTTATATCAGCTATTGGAACGGGACTATATACTTGCAGAGAGTATGATATTTGTTAGTGAAGATGTAGATAAGCTAACAGATGATGAACTTAAGCAGTTAGTTATAAATGCGGTATCTGTTTCAAAATCAGAAATGACATTAACGCGTAATCGTAATGAGCATGGTTTTACATTTGTTAATTTTAATTTTGTTGAGCTGGATTAATCCTATCAAAATAAAAATTTACGACATGATATTGTCTGGGCTGTGGTGTATTATGGATTGTAGATGTTTTAAAGGAGATTGAAAAGTTATGGGAAATATAGAAAGTAACTGGATAGATGATTTAAAAAGATCGCCAATATTTAATATGTCGTTAAGTTCAAAAGAGCTTTTTCATAGTAACTTTATAGCTTGGGTATTAGAAACTTATTTTGAGCAGATGGGTAAGTTTTTCTCAGAAAAATTAGAGTTATCAAATAGTAATAAAATAGAAAAAATCCAAAGAGAAAAACAAAATATAGATATATCTTTTAAGCTTGGTGATACTCTTGTTCTTATTGAGAATAAAGTTAAAAGTATTGCTAGTATTGAGCAGCTACAAAAATATACTGATAAATTCAAAAAAGTAGAAAATAAAAAGCTAGTATTACTCTCTCTAAAAGATAGCAAAATATCAGGTGATGAATTAAAAGGTATTGGTTGGAAAAAATTATCATACGATGATTTATTGGACTTTTTTAAGAAACTAAAGGTTGATGATCAGTATCATCAGTCTTTAATTGCTGACTATGTTAAGTTTGTAGCAGATATCAAAAAAAATATAATTGATAGAATCAACATAAATGAAGTCCAAATATCTAACTTATATAATAAAAATGAAGAGTGTTACAAATACTACTTAGAGTCTCTAAGAGAGATTAAGATGCACGATATATTTTTAAAAGGATTGTATGAGGATTTTGCTTATGCTATATATGATGAACTATCTAAACTTGATAAGTTAAAAAGTAAAGTTGAGTATACGAGTAAGCCGAATAATGATAAAAATATTTTTGTTTCCCATGACTTTACAGATGGCAAAGGTTTAGTAGATATAAAGTATAAAATTGATAAGTATTTCTTTATTGGTATACAAATTCAAGGTGATGAGTATCGTCATTTTGTTGTACTGTATAATGATAAAACAAGACATGTTGAGAGTATATTGGGTGAGTTAAAAGATATTTGGTTTAAATTTAAAGAAATTGGAGAAAGAGCTACTTATCCAGTTCGAAAAGGTTTAGAGTATAGATCGTATACTACGAAAAACTATATATTCAAGCATAAGTCTTTCAAGATAGATAATATGGAAAATTCTGAAGTTATCAATAGAGTCAAAGAAGATATTGAATATTTAGTCAGAAATCGTGAAGGAATAAAAAATATCTATAAAGAAGTGAGTAAATAGGAACTCCAAAATGCCATATAAACACGACTACGACAAAACCCTAACAAGATTAGTAAGTATCCTAAATATTCTCAATACAGGGCAGGGGGTGGCTAGTAAAGATATCGCTGAAGAGTTTAATGTCTCGGTGCGAACTATCCAAAGAGATTTTAGCGAAAGGCTAGCGATGTTTCCAATCTACAAGGAAAAGGGAAAATGGTATTTTATCAAAGGTTATACACTTGAGAAGAACTTAAATACTGAAGATTCTCTTGTGCTTAAAATCCTTGATAAATTTGCTGAAAGTGTTGGTGAGCAGTTCTATAGTCGGACAAAAAAACTATTAGCTAAAATCACCAACGAGCAAGATAACCCAATCTATGCAAAGCTACATATAGAAGATGTATCAGCAAACTTAGCTGAGCTTAAACAATTAGAATCGGCTATTAGTCAGCAACTTTGGGTACAGTTCAAATATACTTCAAATAAAGCTAGCTATAGTGTCAAAGCTAGACCTTTGAAGATTATTAATTATGATGGTTTTTGGTATCTAATGGCTGTACATAATGAGATTGTCAAAAAGTACTATCTGAAAGGTATCAGTAATATAGTTATCACAGATCAAACTTTTAAGATAACTAGAAATATCAATAAGATGCTTAAAGAATCAACAAATGTGTGGTTTCAAGAGAGCAATGAACCATTTGAAGTGAAGTTAGAAGTCTCTCAAGAGATAGCTAGATATTTGATTAGAAAACCATGCTCACCAACGCAAAAGATTATCAAGCAAGATGAAAATGGTTTAGTAATATCTGTAACAGTTAGTCATGAAATGGAGATTTTACCAGTTATCAAAAGATGGCTTCCTGATATCAAAGTCTTAGAGCCACAATCGCTAAATGCTTCTCTAAAAAGTATGCTAGAAGAGTATCTGAAAGGTATTTAAATAAGTTTTAAAACATAGCCTACTATCCTTAAAAGTAGCACTTGAGCAAATAGCTTATAGATAAGCTATTTGCTAGATTGTGTGGTCAAGCCTGACACAATGACATACTACTTTTACTTTGCTTTTAGTTATACTGATCCTGTTAGTCTAGCGGTTGCCACCACTTCAATATTTTGAAGGGAAATAGCTAAATTAAATTCTTTAGAAGTTTAAATTAACGACACAAAGCTGTCAGATGCTCTTATTATAATTAGAGTATGTAGAATCACATATATAAGGGCGAAGATATCAACGTATGAATAACAATACAAAGTTGCTAGGAGCTGCTACTGGTATATCTAGTTTAGATAATATGCTCTCAGGCTTACAAGAGGGTAAACTATATTTAGTTGGATCAAGACCTGCTATTGGCAAGTCAACTTTGGGTTTTAATTTAGCAAAAAACATTTCTAGCTCATCTGAAAAGCCTGCTCTTATATTTAGTCTAGAAATGAGTTGCGAGGATATTGTGGCTAGAGGACACTTTAATTTTACAGATAATCGAGAAAATAATAACAGGTTAAGAAAAGTAGAAGCTGCACAAATATATATAGATGATTCTGTTAGTATGAGTCCAAATGAAATGAGATCAACAGTTAGAGATCTATATAATCAATATGATGGTTTGTCTTTAGTTGTAGTTGACTATCTTCAGTTAATGAAGATTCCTGATTGTATATCTGATAGAACTCAAGAGATATCTGAAATTCTAAGATCTCTTAAGTCTCTTGCAAAGGAGTTCGAAGTCCCAATCATTGTCTTATCTCAACTTAGTAGAAATGTAGACAGTCGTGAGAATAAAAGACCTAAAATATCTGACATAAGAGAGTATACGCCATCAGAGTCAAATGTTGATGTGATTATGTTAATGTACACAGATGGACTCTTACAATCTAATACAAGTAACGGAAATAATAAAAGCTCGTGTGAAATCATTGTTCTAAATCAGCTAGGTGACATTATTGGTATTGTTCATACAGAGCTTAACCAAATAATCTTCAGATAAAATCAAAATTGTATAGTAGGCGACATAAGGCTGTCACGCCTATTATCTATAATCAAACTGTATTAAATAAAGTTATGGGAGATATTATGGATACTATTATGAATTATTTAGATGCTCATCCTTATGTGTTTTTGGGGGTGGTAGTATTTGTATTTATATTTATTGTAAGTATATATTTATCAATCGTTGGCTGGTGTGTGCATACAGTGCAAAATCCTCAATCTGGATTTTTCAAAAAAGGCCTTGCTGTAATGATTGGAATGCTTCTTATGAAAAATGTAATGGGCATGATGTATGGACAAGATCAGGAGAAGAAAAAATGAGAGCAATAAAAACAATCGATCAAATAGCTAGAGAAAAGCAAAGAGATGTCTTATTTATACAGGTTAACCCCAATCATTTGAAATCTTTTGAGCATTATGAAAGTTACAAACCATGGCAAGCAACAAAGAAATGGCTAGAAGACAACAGCATTCCTCATGAAATTTGCGGTCCATTTTTTGAAAATAGGCTTATCTTAGCAGGATATTGTGGCGATATTTATATTGATCTACCTAATGATGACTCTCTCGAAATGATACAAAAGATAGATGAGTATTTTAACTATACTGGCGAGCGACTAGATGGCAAGCAGAGGCTTTGTATATTCTCGTATGATGAGGCTATCAAATACGCAGAACGAGACACAGCAGAATTTTGGGAGGATATGTGATGTATGGTGTTAGATTTAGAAGGCAAGGTAATGTTATAGCAAGGAAATCATTAGATGTAGAAGAGGCTTATGCTTATAACTATGATTGTCTAAAAGAGCCAATGCCTTTGCTAATAGATATGTATAATCAAGATATACCTACTTTAATCAAAAAATATTTCCTAAGTTATGAGTCTATAAATAAAAAGTTACGCGAACTAACTCATGTGATATCACATGAGTATCTTAAAGTTGCAGATTTATATATGCGTGGCAAGATCTTTCTTTGGCGTACTGATCTAGAAGTTATAGTTGATATCTATGCTCATGTTGATAAGTTAGATCCTTTGTATAGTGATGAGGAAGATGCAGAGATTGTTAAGTTAACAGATTCTATACACTTATCTAGAAGCGATATGAAAATTCCTTCACTTATAGATTCTAGACTTAAAAAAGATAGTTGTACTATTAAAGGATTTGAGAGTCTCAATCATTGTTATCTCTTTCATGCTTTATATGATCATACAGATTTAGATTTGTTTAATATTCTGCGTATAGATAGATTCACATTTAATATTAAATTAGTGACACATTCTATTTTTTAGTAAAAGGTAAAGTAATGAAAGATATATTAGATCAAATAAGGGACTATATCCAACAAGCTGACGCTATACTTATAGCTACAGGTGCGGGTATGGGAGTAGATAGTGGCTTGCCTGACTTTAGAGGTAAAGAAGGCTTTTGGAAAGCTTATCCACTCTTTGAGAAGTTAGATATAGACTTTATGGATGCAGCTTCTGCTCAAAGCTTTTTTTCAAACCCTGATGTTGCATGGGCATTTTATGGACATAGATTAGAAATGTATCGCAAAACTAATCCACACGCTGGCTTTAGTATGCTTCTTGATTTAGTTAAAAGTAAAAATAACAACTATTTTGTATATACTTCAAATGTTGATGGACATTTTCAAAAAGCGGGTTTTGATGCTGATAGGATATGTGAAGTACACGGCAGTATTCATCACTTACAATGCACGATGAATTGCAACGATGAAATATGGAATAATCGAGAAATTATCCATATCAATAAAGAGCAGATGTCAGTTGATAGATACCCAAGGTGCAACAGTTGTGGTGGTATAGCTCGTCCAAATATCCTGATGTTTGATGACTACTACTGGGTATATGAGCGTACTAAAAAGCAAGAGGGAAAATTTAACAGCTGGCTAAACAATACTGTAATTGCCAAAAAGCAAAAACTAGCAATTATAGAAATAGGTTGTGGTATGAGTATCCAAACAATACGAATGAACAGTAATTGGCTAGTTAGTAAGTGTTTAGGCAATGCAAAGCTAATCCGCATAAACCCAAAAGATAGCGAAGTAGCACCTGCCAAAGGTTGGGGGCTGGAGATGGGAGGTTTAGAGGCTTTGGGGCAGATTTTAATCTAATTCCCCTTCGAGTGTCGAAGGGGTGAGCTGCGAAGCAGGTCGGGGTAGTACTTTGTATAGAAGTTAGTCTATAACATATTCATTACATTTGGTTTAATTATGTAGTTGAAAAGAGTGGCGAATATTTAATTTAAATAAGCTATAATGCATGATGTAGGAATCTAAAGATTAATAAGTAGTGATTTTAAATGAAATTTACAGTTGGTAGTGTGTGTTCTGGTATTGAAGCTGCATCATTCGCATGGGAGGGACTAGATTTTAGTTTTGATTGGTTTTCTGAAATAGAAGATTTTCCATCATTAGTTTTAAAAAATAAATATCCTAATATAAATAATGTTGGAGACATGAAATATATTAGAGAAATGCTTTTGAGTAGAGAAATAAATAGTCCTGATATAATTTGTGGAGGGACTCCTTGCCAAGCTTTTTCTTTAGCAGGATACAGAAAAGGTATTAGTGATAATAGAGGTGACTTAACCTTAGAGTTCGCTAATATAATAAATATTAATGATGAGATTAGAGCGAAGTCAGGACTTCAGGAAACAGTAGTTTTTTGGGAAAATGTCGAAGGTGTACTTACTTCTAAGGATAATTCTTTTGGGTTGTTTTTGAGTATTCTATCTGGTAATGAAGAATTACTAAGTGTTTCAAAATGGGCAAATTCAGGTGTTATTAGAGGAGTAAAAAGGAATATTGCATGGCGTGTTTTAGATGCAAAATACTTCGGATTGCCTCAGCAAAGAAAAAGGGTTTATTTACTTGCTGGTGGGAAAGATTTTTATCCTGAAAATATTCTTTTCGAAGAAAAAGAACAAGTAAATATATCTAGTTTCTATATAAAACCACAAAATTTTATAAAAAATAATAATGATATAGCCATGTATAGGGGGTATACAGATTGTCTATATTCCGCTTATGGGACAAAGTGGAATGGTAATGCGGCAGCATATAATGGATCCTTATTTGTTACACAAAATGGTCGTGTTAGGAGATTAACGCCTTTAGAATGTGAAAGGCTTATGGGATTTTCCGATAACTATACTAATATCAATAAATCTAGTGATACAAGTAGATATAAAGCTATTGGTAACTCATGGGCAGTGCCTGTAGTGAAAAAAATAGGAATTAAATTAGAAAATTACTTATTTAATGGTTTTTTTAATATTAGTAGTAAGTTAGATTTGTTAATAGGTAATAAATCATATATTCCATTACATAAAGATGAATATTCTATCAATACCTCTGAAATTCCGAATAATATTAGATATGGAGATTTATATTCCATTATTGATACTGAAGCTAAAGAAAAGTTTTACTTATCTCCTCAAGCATGTGCTGGGATTCTCAGAAGAGGTGGCAAAAAAATCAATCAAAATCTATTTACAGATCTCCAAAAATGCTCTAGCTTTTTAATTTAGTTTCTATACTCTTTCGCCATTCTTCTATGTCGTACCATGGACAGCCGATACAACCATTTTCAGCTTCTTTTCCTATTTTTGGAATGTTAGGATCCCAGTTTTCATCTCCTTTATAAAAGAATTTTATACCAAAAATGTTTCCTCTAATATTTGTTTGAAAACAATTTCTACATACTTCTCTTTTCTGTAGATTTCTTTGGTTACTTAGAAGCTGAAAATCTCTTTTAATATCCTTATCTGTAAGTTTCTCTAGGCATTCTCTTTTTGTTATAGAATCCCATCTTATTTCAGGAAATTTATGATCTGGTAATAAACCTTCTTTTTTTACTGTTTTAGCTTCGTATGAGTCGTAAACTTTAAGAGTTTTTATAATTTTGTCTCTTAACTTTGGACTCCATGTTTCATACCCTGTTACACCACCTTTTCTAATAGGTATCAAACATAGTTGAGTAGTTTTCTTTTTACATTTTTGACAATTAGTGTTTGTTCTAGTTGATATGGTATATCCAAATTCTTTTAAATCCTGTATTCTTCTTGCCCAATTAGGGTTTTCAGGTAGTTCACAAGATACACAAAACCATCGAACTTCTTTTGAAAGGATATCAAAAAAAGCTTTTGTAGTTTTTGCCTTGGGTTTGGTGTTCCAAAAATTAATCTGTTCTATTTTCCATTTTTTTATATTTTCTGGAGAAATTTCTTTATATATTTTATCTAAATATTCATCTATTTCATTATCTTCAATAGAAGTACCAGTTCTTCTATATTCAATAGGTATTGAAATGTTGAAATTTAAATTGTCATAATTAAATTCGACATCAATATATTTTTCTGAAGCTTTTGAATGGTATCTAATTTCTTTTCTAGTTATTTTTGTTTTCATTTCTATTCTAATCCTTTAAAAATGTTTGATAAATCAATTTCTAAGGCTCTAGAAAGTTTTTGAATACTTGTAAGTGTTAAGTTTTTTTCGCCTCTTTCGATCATACCAATGTATGTCCTATGTAGGTTTGCAATTAGAGCTAGCTCCTCTTGAGATATATTTTTTTCACTTCTTAATTTTTTGATTCTATTTCCGAATTGTTTTAATATATCCACTATGTTTAAGATTTAGACTATACTTTTATATTAATATTTATATTTGTTTGCACACTATAAGTCTACATACTAAAGTTATCATTTCATGAAAAAAGAATGCTTGATACTATAAACCAAACCGCCACAAAGCTGTCGTAATGACTGTTTATAATTGTAATATCTACAAATAGAGTATCAAAGCATTAACCCAAAGCTATAAAAAATGTATCGATAGCTAAAAAACTAAAAGGATAATATTATGGAAATAAAGAAGATATCAGAAAAATTAGCAAACCAAAACCTAGACCAATTAGCAAAATCTCTAGGTTACAAGACCACAGAATCATTCCAAAAAACTCTAGATAAATTTAACCAAAGTGAAACCTTGAAAGACTGGTTGTGGGATGGTGGATATGATTTAGTAAATACTTCAACAGAATTTGTCACAAAGCTTGCGAATGCGTTAAATATAGACATAACTCAAAGCATGAATGTAGCTGTAAAATATAATAGTTTAACAAAGAAACTCAAAGATAGCTATATCTATGCTATTACAGACTACAAGAGAAATACAGAAACAGTATTTCAGATGATGCACGACAATAATAAGCGAAAAATACCCTTATACGCCGATGATTTATTATTTAAAACTAAGCAAGAAGTTATAGATACAATCTCTAAAAAAGTTGTACATCACTATGAGAAAAACCGTGAGGCTGTAAAGGGCAATATCTTGTATTATGAAGTGTATTTACTTACCGAAAAATACATTTGCCATATTGATGGGAGTTTTAAAGAGCCTATAGGCTGGTTTAACTGATAAAATAAACAACCACATAAGCAGAAATCCAACTCTAAATAAGCTACAATAAATGAAGTTGTTTTTATAAGAGAAAAGCAATAATGAATCAAAAAGCAGATGATATATCTAACTTTTTAGATGATATTTTACTAAAGACTATAAACCAAACTATGAAATTATAGGAAACATTAATTTTAGCAGTGCAGAAGCTAGTTATAAAAGATGTAGTGCTATATGTGGATAAGAAGATACAAGTAACTAGAGAGGTTGTTAAATAACTCTCTCCCAGCCTCTCTCTTACTAAGAGAGAGGAGCTATTCCTCCTCTATTTTAGAGGAGGTTAGGAGGAGTATTTTATGATTATGAAAAACCTAAACGCAAACACAATAACCCTACAAGGTCGCCATATAATCGAAGCAAGTGCTGGTACAGGTAAGACTTTTAATATTACTAAGATCTATATCCGACTTTTATTAGAGAAAAAGTTATTACCTAATAACATCCTTGTGATGACCTTTACTAAAGATGCAACCCAAGAAATTATTGGTAGAGTTGAGGGTGAAATAAGAGATGTATTAAATGACATATCTAACGGAAAGGAAGTTGAAGTTTCTATAAAAGGTAACGATACCTTAATTCAAAAAGCTGATGAAAATTATAAACATTTAAAACGAGCATTACTTGAAATAGATGAAGCAGCTATATTTACTATTCATGGCTTTTGTAAAAAAGTCTTGAGTGAGCAAGCTTTTGCAAGTGGTATGGAGATGGATGTTTCAATGGAAGTTGATACTTCTGACATTTTGCAAAAAGTAGTTGAGGATTTCTTTAGAAAAAATATCAATAAAAATAAAACTAATTTTGAATATCTAAAAGCATATAAACTACACACGCCAGAAAAATTTTTAGATAGAAATGGTTTGTTAAATGTTATTAGATCTAATTATGAGATTTTATCAAGTAAAGAGGTTTTAGTAGATGATATTTACTTTTATAAAAAAGACATAAAAACAAGTATTAGTAGTAATTTAAATGCTGAAATTAGAAAATATATAACTCAAAAAGGCTTTGATGAAGCATTTGAAAGAGTTTTAACTTGGTTAGAATCTAAAGATATTACTATTCCTAGTGACGTCTACTTGATTACCAAAGGTAATTTAAAAGCAGTATATAAAAACCTTGTTTCAATTCCATTGAAAGAGTTGATTGGATTGATAGATGACTACAATAATTTTATGCAGTCGCAGTTTATCAAACAATCATGCCTAAAAATCCGTCAAGATTTTGCAAAGGCTAAAGAGCAAAAAGGAGTTTTAGACTTTGATGATTTAATTACTAAGCTTTGTCAAAGTGTTAAGAACTCACCAGATTTAGTTAAAACTCTACAGGCACAGTATCCAGTAGCTCTTATTGATGAGTTTCAAGATACAGATGCTGAGCAATATCAGATATTAGATACTATTTATCCTAAAGATAGAGAAGATCTATTACTATTAATGATAGGCGATCCTAAACAAGCAATTTATGGTTTTAGAGGTGGGGATATATTTACATATCTGAAAGCTAAGAATAGTTGTCCAGAAGAGAATAAATGGAGTATGGATACTAACTGGCGCTCAACTAGCGAAATGATAAAAGCCTATAATCGTCTTTTTTATAAAGAGGATTATGAAGCAAAAGATGAGGGAAAACATGGAGAAGATATCTTTAGTAAAG
The DNA here is from genome assembly GCF_012224145.1 of Francisella sp. LA112445. Classification (NCBI taxonomy): domain Bacteria; kingdom Pseudomonadati; phylum Pseudomonadota; class Gammaproteobacteria; order Thiotrichales; family Francisellaceae; genus Francisella; species Francisella sp. LA112445. The sequence continues at coordinate 1,563,140 of NZ_CP041030.1, read as the reverse complement.
GTATTGGCTATCAGCTTGTTAAAGCATCGCCAAAAGCAAATGAAAAAGCTAGAGATTTTGCAGATGGTTTAAAGCCGATAAACTATTTCTATTATGAAGTATCAGAAGAAGACAAGAAAAATGATATTGATAAAAATTTATCAGCATGGACAGCAAATGAAATTGTCAGACTATTAAACTCTAAAAAAGTAGCAGAAAATGATATTGCTATACTAGTTGAAAATGGTACCCAAGCTAAAGAAATCCAGCAAGCTTTGAGTAATAAGAAATTAAGTTCAGTTTATCTAAGTCAAAGAGATAATGTCTACCATAGCCAAGAAGCTACAGAGATATTAGCTGTTATGGAAGGTATTAACGAGCTTGAGAATAAATCTTTATTAAAAAAAGCATTATCAACTAGTCTTTTAGGAGGTAGTGCTGATAAATTTATAAAATATACAGACGATGATGATATCTCAGCATGGGATGAGGAAATAGAAAAAGCTAAAAATCTACGCATGAAATGGCATAAATATGGTTTTATGGCTTTTATAATGCGACTAATCCATGAAAGCTTTAGTCAAAGAGATGATTCAAAACAAAGGACTATCACAAATATATTACATCTAGCAGAGCTTATAAAAGTAGCTGAGAATAAATATAAACATCCGAATCAACTTATTAAATGGTATCGTCAAGAGATTAAAAGTTCATCAACAGCAGAGGGTGAGCTTAGGCTAGAAAGTGATGATAATCTTATTAAAATAATCACGATACATGGTTCAAAAGGGCTTGAGTATTCAGTTGTTTTTATACCTTTTGCAAGCTATACAAGTTCTAAAAAACTTAGCTTAAATAATGCTAATAAGTATTACGATGATAATCTAAAACAAACTGTTTATAAAGTTGGTAAAGATGATACGACTAAAAAACTAGTTGAGCAAGAAACTATACAAGAGTTAATGAGATTGTTTTATGTCGCGGTAACTCGAGCTGAACATAGATGTTATATTGGCGTTGCTAAATACCAGTCTAAAAAGGGTGGAGCTAAAGTAGCTAGTGATGATTCATTTAATAGTCCTTTAGCACAGTTTTTAGGGTATGAAAAAGATGAAAGCTGGTTAGAAAAGGTACAAAAAATCACAGCTAATCCAGATAATCAAAGTCTGCTTTTAGAGATAAATAACTTTGAAGCTTTAAAATTAAATAATCTAAATAAAACTGAAGTTAATCAGCAGCTTAAAGCTAATGAAATAGCTAAATTGAAAGATGATAATTGGGAGATGTTATCTTTCTCAAAAATATCCAAATCAAAAGCACAAAATACAGCTTTAGAAAAAGAAAATGATGAGTCAGAAGATAGTGAAGTTCAAGAATCACAAGATGAACTAGAGTTTAGATTTACAGCTCCTAAGGGTGCTGATATGGGTAATATATTGCATAATTTATTAGAGCATACTGATTTTAGTGCAGGTTTTATTGATGATACTCTGTTACAAGAGCAAATGGGTAGATATAGAGTAGTTGCTGCAGAGGATTTTGATAATTTAAAAACTTGGTTAGAAGAATGTTTAGTTGCAGAGATTAAGCCTATAAAAAATAGTGACACATCAGAATCTAGTTCAAAATCGTTAAACTCTAATGAAGATATTCAATATAGCTTATTTGATAATAACGGTGAAAAGCCAAAACAATCTCAACATAATGCAAATAAGAAAAGCTTTTGTTTAAAAGATATTCCAAACTCAAAAACTCTTAAGGAAGCGGAATTCTACTTTCCTATTACTAATGAGAAGCTTTATAAAAATAATATTATTAAGATCTTAGAAGAATATCGTAATAACTCAATAATGGTTGATGAACTAAGTAATTATAAAATCTTTGGTATGCTACATGGTTTTATAGATTTGGTTTTTGAGTATGATGGTAAGTTCTATGTCGCGGATTATAAATCAAACTATCTTGGTGATAAGTTAGAGGATTATAATCAGCAAACTATGCAGGAGAAAAACCAAAGTAGTTTTTATGATTTGCAGTATCTAATATATAGTGTTGCGTTAAATAAATATTTAAAACAAAATATTCCAAATTATAATTTCGAGAAGCATTTTGGTGGCGTATATTATTTCTATTTGCGTGGTATGAAAAATGGCTATGGAATATACCAAGCTAGTCCATCTTTTGGAATTATTAGTAAATTATCTAATTTACTAAATGGAGGTTCTAATGTATAAAACTTTCCATAAGGCTAAAGAGAGATTAGCAGATATTCAGGCTGTAGATTTTTTCTTTGCTAAAGAAGTATTAACATTGATTAACTCCCAAAGTATACGATTAGAGAACAGTTCTAAAGATATTTTATTTCATTTATTAATAGAGCTTATGTCAGCTTATAGCTTTGGTCATAGTTGTATTAAGATAAAAGATTTAGCAGATAAGACTTTGTTTGCTTCACAAGAAGATGAGCAAGAGCCTAGAGAAGGGTATAAACTACCTAGTTATAAAGAGCTTATAGATATTTTGGGCTTTATAAATTATAAAAAACTCCCTATTTATTTTGCTAAAGATTTTGATTCCTTATATATCAAAAGACTTTGGTGTTATGAGAAAGAAGTTGCAGAATTTATTAGACAAAAAACTAGCAAAAACATAGCTTGCAGTGATAATGCTAAACTTAATGAGATCGTATCTAGATTGTTTGAAACTACTGAAGAGATAGATTATCAAAAACAAGCTGTTTTAAATAGCTTTAATTATGACTTTAGCATAATTTCTGGAGGACCTGGAACAGGTAAAACAACTACTGTAGCAAAGTTACTATTAGCTATGCAAATGTTTAATGATTCACAACAAAAAGTAGCACTTTTAGCACCTACAGGTAAAGCAGCACAGCGAATGACTGAGTCTTTAAAGCTATCATTAAAACAACAAAATACAGACATTATGCAAACCAAAGATGAGTCAATAGCATATCTAAAAAACTTAGAAGCTCAGACAATACATCGCTTTTTAGGCTTACGTCCAAATTCAAAATATATTAAGTATCATACAGAAGTAAAAGCTCCTTATGATGTGATTATTGTAGATGAAGCATCTATGTTAGATATAAATATTTTTATTAAACTCATACGAGCTGTTGGTGAAAATACTAAACTAATACTATTGGGAGATATTAATCAATTACCCTCAGTAGAAGTAGGAAGCCTTTTAGCAAGCTTAACTGTTGACATAACTGGAAATATACCAAGATATACGACTAAGCTTCTAAAGAATTATCGTTCACAGCAAAATATAAATAATCTTGCAAATAGTGTATTGATGGGTGAGGTTTTACAAGCAGAGCATGAGAGTGAGAATATCAAATTCTATGACTCTAAAGATATAGAAAAATTCTTTAGAAACTATGCAGATAAATATAAAGCTTTAGAAAAATGTAGTAGCTATAAAGAGGCTTTGGAACTACTAAGTAAATTTAGGATATTAGTAGCAAATAAAAATTTAGATATTGGTACAGATAAGCTAAATCAGAAGATTGAGAAATTATTAGGTAAAACAATAGGTTCTAACTATAAAGCCAGACCTATTATGATAACGCAAAATAGTTATTCATTAGGTTTGTTTAATGGTGATATTGGTATTATTTGGCCAGACTCTAGCGGTAAGCTTCGGGCGTATTTTGATGGTAAAGATGATAGAGTATTTTCTTTGAATATGCTTCTTAATTATGAAACAGTATATGTAATGACAATTCACAAAACTCAAGGTTCAGAGTTTGAAGAGGTAGCTATTATATTGCCTGATAATGATAATGAAGCTTTAACAAAGCAGCTTATATATACAGCGATAACTAGAGCTAAGAGTAGATTAGATATAGTTAGCCAATCAAAGATATTCAATAAAGTTATAAAAAAATCAATAACTAGAAATTCAAATATAAATTATTTAATAAAAAGAAGTGATATAAATGATTTTAATTAGTTTCTTTGTGTACTAAAAGATAAACATTTGTATCTCTATATTCACCATTAGGCTTTTTAAAATCATTTAATTTAGTCTCTAATAAGTGAAATCCAGCATTTATGGCTAACTTATTACTTGGGATATTAGCAGTATCGGTAGTTATAACTATATTTGTATGTGGTATATTTTTATTTATATATTCTACAAGTCCTAAAAGAGCTTCTAGCATATAGCCTTTTTTAGTATATTGAGTGCTAATCCAATAACCAATTTCTAGATGCTGAGGGTTGTTTTGATAGTTAAAAGTATTTACTCCTATGCATCCAATAAAATCATCACTCTTATTGTTTACAATAGCAAATTGCATAGACTTTTGATTTAAAAAATCTTTATATATTTCTCTACAAAACTCAAAAGACTCAGCTTTAGTAGGTCTTTTGTCTAACCAGTATAACCATTCTTTTAACTCAAAATATGATTCATTTATTGCGCTATTCATTTTAAGAGCATGTTTCTCTTGTATAGGTTCTAGATAGATTCTTTTTAGTTTTATTATCATATTTGAATAGATAAAAATTTTGAGAACATTCTTCAGATTGTAAGTTTATTTATTCATCTTGTGAATTATTTTTAAACCGTGAAGTAATAAATCAGGAATAATAACATCAAAGTATTTTTCACTCTCAAATAAGTGAGCGTAACCACCTGTAGCTATTAATACAGGAGCTATTTCAGGAAAACTTTCTTGAGATATACGACTAACTATTTCTTTGATTGCGCCTAATTGTCCATAGACTAAACCAGATTGGATTTGTGAGATAGTTGTCTTACCAAGAGCAGAGTCTGGTTTTGCTATTGTGACATCAGATAGTTTTGCTGTCTTTCTAGATAAGCTATCCATTGATAGGCTAATTCCAGGTAAGATCGCACCACCAATATAAGTTTTGCTATCTGAGATGGCACAGATAGTAGTAGCAGTACCAAAATCAACAATGATAATATTTTTTGCAGGGAAATGTGACATTGCTGCAACTGAATTTGCTACACGGTCTGCACCTAAATCTAGCGGGTTTTTAATACTAAGTTTGAGTCCTGTTTTTATTCCAGGTTTTAGCTCAAGTGGAGTTATACCTAAGTATTTCTTGCATGCTGAGTTAACAGAATACTCTAAATGAGGAACTACAGAAGATAGCACAACTGCCTCAATATCTTCGATATCGAGCTTCTTTCTTTCAAAAAATGAAAGTAAAAATATACCTAAAGTATCAGAAGTACATGGTGTAGTTGATGGGTATCTAAAATTATATTTAATTTCATCACCTATAAAAACTCCACCGAATATATGCGTATTTCCGATATCAATGCATACTATCATATTTTATTCTCCGTGTTTTAGATCCACTAGCTTCGGCTCAAGTATTTCTTTGCTAGGGTCAATCTGTGCATATGAGATTATAAAAAGTTGATCTCCTATTTCGCATTTTCTAGCAGCAGGGCCGTTAAGAGCTATAGTTTTACTATTAGCTTGTCCTTTTATTACATATGTTTCTAGGCGTTCACCATTATTTAGATTCACTACCTGAACCTTCTCATTTTCTACGATATTAGCTTGCTTCATTATTTCACTATCTATAGTTATGCTTCCAACATAAAATAAATCTTTACCTGTTACTGTAGCATATGAGATTTTTGATTTTAACATTGAAATTAGCATGATGGACCTGTCTCCTTTAAAAAATTATCAATTAAACGTACTTTACTGACATAAAATGCCAAAAATATTCTTTTATCTATTTCTTTTATATATTCCGATTTTGCTCCTGTAGCTTCAATTTTCTTACTGAGATCTTCTAAGTTAGAAAAATCATCTTGTTTTAGAATGTTATAGACCTCTTTAGTAATCTCGATATCAGAGATTGATAGATTTTTGTTTCTTGAGCTAAGAGGTAGTCCAAAGTTTTCTCTAACTGTTGGACAACCAATTACTTTAGTATCAATGAAAAAATCTTTTACAAGTTGCCTAATTAAAGCTAGTTGCTGATAATCTTTTTCACCTAGATATAAATTATTCGGTCTAGTTATTTGTAAAAGCTTTAGAACTACGGTTAGCATGCCACTAAAGTGTCCAGGTCGTGCTTTTCCTTCTAGTATATTAGCTATTTCGATATTAGGTAGTATCTTAAGAGAATCGCCATCTGGATAGATATCATCTTGATTCGGATTAAATAATATATCTACCTCTAGTGATTCTAATGTTTTTATATCTTGCTCTAAATTATTAGGGTAAGTTTGAAAATCATACTCATTATTAAATTGTGTCGGATTTACAAAAATACTAACTATAACTAAATCATTTTCTGCTTGAGCTTTCTTGATTAAGCTAATATGACCACTATGTAAAGTTCCCATTGTAGGGACAAAACCAATTTTTTTCTCTCCTCCAAAGCTAGACCTTACTAACTGAAAGTTTTCAATGTTATTAGCTATAATCATAAGTGTGCTCCTTACTTGGGAAAATACCTGCTTTTGTTTCTTCAACATAAGAGTTAATCGCTTTATTAAAAGCTTGAGATGCATCTATATATTTCTTTACAAATTTAGGTTGAAAATCATTATTCATCCCTAACATATCTTGTAAGACAATAACTTGACCATCGGTATTTGAACTAGCTCCTATGCCTATTGTTGGGATATTTAAAGTTTGTGTTATTTTCTTAGCAACTTTAGTAGGAATACATTCTAATACTATTGAAAAGCAACCAGCTTCTTCTAGCTGCTTTGCCTCATTTAGTAGTTTTATAGCAGCAGCTTCAGTTTTACCTTGGACTTTAAATCCACCTAAACCATTTATGAATTGTGGAGTTAAGCCAATATGACCCATTACAGGAACACCAGAATCAACAATATGTCTTATAGTATCTAAATTACCAGTCGCACCCTCTAATTTGACTGCTTGAGCACCAGCTTGTATAAGGGTCGCTACAGATTGCATTGTTGTTTCAAGTGATTGGCGATAGCTTAAGAAAGGTAAATCAGCAATTATTAATTTATCTTTTGCTCCTTGAGCTACTGCTTTTGTCATAAACTGCATGTCAGCTAAAGTGGCATGAGTTGTATTTTCTTTACCGAGTAAGACCATACTGCCACTATCACCAACAAGAATACAATCAACATCAGTATTGTTGATAATATTCGCAAAAGTATAGTCATAGCATGTAAGCATAGATATTTTTTGCTGATTAGCTTTGGCTTTTTTGAAGTCTAAAATTGATTTCATATTTTATCCTTAGTTGTAAATTGATTAACAATAGCGTTAAAAAAGTTATAAAAATCATCGTTTGATAAAGCTTCAAGATCTTTTTGTAAAGTTACATTATCTCCTCTTGAAATTGGTCCAGATATGGCATGATGATCCTGCTTGATGTTTTTAAATGTGTTATCTAAGTAAGGAATTAGATGAGTTTTGTTAATGTTGAAGCGAGACTCCATTTCAGTACAAAACTTTTTCCAGATTAAAGCTGTAACATTATTCGCTAGAACACACATTGCATGATAATAAGGTTTTTCTTCTTTACCTATAGAGAAAGAAGGATTAGGTAGTCCAGGTAAAACTTTACTAAATTTTATATCTTTATTATCTATAATGAATGGGACAGATTTATATACTTCTAGTGTGTATAAGCATTTATCAGGAAAGCTCTGTAGTGGATGAGCACCAATTGCATTCTCAATGTTTAGCGCGCCAGAGAAATGGACGATAATTAAAGAGTCTAACCTGTTAGAAAGGTTATTCTCTATGAAACCCTCTATTTGATCATCTTTAATTAAAACTAAAACATGAGTAGCTTTATCGAGTAGATTATTTAATCTATATATATCTTCTTTACGAGACCATTGTTTAAAATCTAGTTTTAAACATTCGAAATAGTAGCATATATGAGATGCTACATTGCCGTCGCCGACAATTACATACTTAGGTACCTGTTGCATAAATCAAGTCCATTTTTTTAAATTAATTCTTTAACTATTATTGCCTATAAAGTTAGGTCAATATCGATTGCTAATCATAAGTACTGTTACCTATTAGGTATACAGTCTCATTTTCACAACGTGAATTTATACCATATGATTAGTCTGATGACAATATTTTTAATACCAGCAATAAGAGATTTATATTTTATTTTTTATCTAAAATATTTGATTGATTTTGCCTTATGCAAAGTAATTAAATAGTATAAAATATCCCTTATAAAATAACTTATAAACCATTCTTATTTACATGAATGTTAATGATTTTCTTTCTCTAAACTATAGTGATCTTAGTCAAGCAGAGTTAAAAGTAAATATTGATAAGCTAGCAGATTTTCTTAATCATCAAAGCTATCTGTATCATACCTTAGATAAGCCAATAATTTCTGATTCTGACTATGACAAGCTTTTTAAATTGCTTCAAGATTTAGTTGATGAGAATCCTCAGCTCAAACCTGTAAACTCAGTACTTGATCGAGTTGGTGGAGAGGTGCTAGCAGGCTTTGAAACTATTAAGCATAAAAAGAAAATGACTTCTTTAGCTAATGTTTTTAGTCTTGATGAGCTTAAAGATTTCTATGAGAAAATTGAATATGATGTTGAGCTTGAGTGTGAGCCTAAAATGGATGGCCTAGCTATTAGCATTTTCTATAAAAATGGTGAGTTTGACTATGCTGTGACACGTGGTGATGGTATTCAAGGTGAAAAGGTTTCTGAGAATGTTAAGACTATTAGAAATATCCCACTTAAATTAAATACAGCAAATCCGCCTGAAGAGTTAGAGGTTCGTGGTGAGATTATTTTAGATAAGCAAAGTTTTTTAGCTCTTAATGAGTATATGCAGGCTAATGAAAATAAAACTTTTGCAAATCCACGTAATGCAGCAGCTGGAAGTATCCGGATGTTGGATTCAAGAGTTGTAGCAAAGCGACCGTTAAAACTATACAGCTATGGTATAGGCTATTTTTCAAAAGACTTTATCCATCCAGAAACACAGTTTGATTTGATGAATCAGTTAAAGGATTTTGGCTTTACTATCAGTGATAATATGTTTTTAGCAAAAAATTTTGCGGAGCTTGAAGATTACCATAATAAAATGAGTCATCAACGTGCTGATTTGGCATATGATATTGATGGTTTGGTTTTTAAAGTAAATAATATTAAATTGCAAGATGCTATTGGTTATACCGCGAGAGGTCCTAAGTGGGCTATTGCTTATAAATTTCCAGCAGAAGAGGTTGAGTCTGAGATTTTAAATGTCGAGTTTCAAGTTGGTAGGACAGGTGCTATTACTCCTGTAGCTAGGCTTAAACCAGTTGCTGTCGGTGGTGTGATAGTTTCAAATGCTACATTACACAATATCAATGAAATTAGACGTAAAGATATTCGAGTAGGTGATAGGGTGATAGTGCGTAGAGCTGGTGATGTTATTCCCGAGATTGTTAAATCATTAGCGCAATATCGTAAATCAGCTGCTAAAATAGTCGAAATGCCATCATATTGTCCAGTTTGTGACTCATCTATTGAGAATATCAATGATCAAGCTATTTATCGTTGTACTGGGGGGTGGCACTGTCAAGCACAGACTACAGAGCGTTTAAAACACTTTGTATCACGTAAAGCTATGGATATTGATAAGCTAGGTGCAAAGCTGATCGAGCAATTAGTTGCTGCAAATTTGATTAAATATCCTGCGGATATATATAAGCTTAGTTTTGAACAACTAATTAACTTAGAAAGAATGGGAACTAAATCATCACAGAATGTTTTAGATTCTATTACTAAAAGTAAGGCTCCAAGCCTAGCAAGATTTATTTTCTCTATAGGAATTAAAGATATTGGTGAAGTTTCATCAGAAGCACTGGCAAATCATTTTGGTAGTTTAGATAACTTCAAAAAAGCAACTATTGAGGAACTTATTGAAATTAACGATATTGGTGAGATTATGGCTAATAATATCGTTTCCTTTTGGCAAGATTCACTAAATGTAAATATCGTTGATGATCTTCTAAGTGTTCGAATTGATATACAAAATCCTGAGAAAGTCGAGTTAGAAACTAATGATAATTTTGCAGGTAAAACTGTAGTTATTACAGGTACTTTTGAAAATTATAATCGTACCGAACTTACTCAGCTTCTAAAGTCAGTTGGCGCAAAGGTTACTTCAAGCGTTTCTAAAAAGACTGATATGGTTATCTATGGAGATAATGCTGGTAGCAAACTTACAAAAGCACAAGATTTAGGTGTTGATGTTATAAATGAAGAACAATTAAAAGATCTATTATGAATGTTCAAAATCTAAAGAAAGGTGATGTGCTATTTATTTGTGATAGCTCTGAAAAGAATATATCTGGATTATCAAAAGGATATGCTCAATATAGCTATTATCATTGTGCTTTGTATATAGGCGCTGGGAAAATTATTGAAGCTGTTGATACTAAAGGAGTTATCAAAGCTGACATATCTAAATACTCTGATAAGAGGGTTTTAGTTGCTCGGGTTAATAAAGATCAAAACTTTTTAGATCAAGTTGTTTTACAGGCACAGCAGTTTATTAGCTTTAGTTATAATGATCTATTCTTACCTAATATGAAAGGTAAACTTTATTGTTCAGAGTTAATTCATGAAGCCTTTAATTTAGCAAGTAAGCAAAAATACTTTACGCAGCATAAACTTAATTATATTTCTGAAAGTGACTCTAGTGTTTCACAGTATTGGATAGAGTTTTATGCTCAGCATGGTCTTAAAGTTCCTCAAGGATTATCAGGCTCGCATCCAAATAATTTATCTTTAGATGAAAAGTTTTATAAGCGATTCTTTTTAGAAGATATTTTTATAAATGATTATAATTGAATATTTCAAAAGTTAGCTTAATTTAGAATTAAAATAAAGGTTTCCATATTATAATATTTTACAAGACTACTGTGCGTAATATTTAATGTTAGTAGAAGCTTAAATGACAAGATCATGCGATAAGAACTAAATAAATATTTGATGAAATTTAAATGAAATATCTATTGGAATTGGTTTACGTATATTTACAATAATTGTTTACAACCTTAATTCTTTGTCGTAGAATTACGTGAAGTTACATATTATAAAACTACTTAATTTAAAGGATTAAAATGCAAATAAGAAAGGCAACCTCAAAAGACTTTAAGGATATGTTAATTATATGGGAAGAGTGCATATCTAAAACTTGTCAGTTTCTTACAACAAGTGAGATCAATAAAGAGATGGAAGCTTTAGAAGCAAAGTATTTTAAAGATCCTAATGTTAAGTCTTTTGTGCAAGTTATAGATGATGAGATTGTTGGATTCTCATGTATTCGTGATACAGAACTTCTTTTTACTCCGATAGATCCTAGATACTTTGGTAAAGGTATTGGTGAAAATGTAGTTAAGTACCTGTTTGAGAAGTATGAGATAGATACTGCTTATGTATATTCAAATGACATACATTCTTTAGCATTTTATACAGCATTAGGTTTTGTTATTGATGATAAGATAGAAGATATCTTCTTTGATAATGGCTACCAATTAAATAGGTTAAAATTAACTGTGTCACCTAAAGAAGCAGCAGCTAAAATAGCAGCTAAAAAGAAGAAGCCTTTATAATCAAACAATAATAAAATCCATCACCTTTTTGAATATCTGGTAATATTTGATAACCATATTTAGTTTTGTATGCATTTAAAATATCAATATTAGCTATGCTTGCATTACTATTTTTTGCTAAGAAACTCTTTATTTGATCTTGATTTTCTTGCTCTAAAATTGAGCAAGTTACATAGAGAAGTAAGCCATTTTCTTCTAAGTTATTATCCCACAGGTTTTGTAAAATTTGTGCTTGTAACTTTGTAATATCATTTACATCACTCTTATTACGTAATAACTTGATATCTGGATTTCTTCGTATAGTTCCTAAAGCTGTACAAGGAACATCAAGGATTATTTTATTAAACTTACCTTCAAATGTTTTCGTAAGATCTTGTTTAATAACTTTTACGTTATTATTCTGAGATATTCTATTTAGGTTTTCTTTTAGAAGTTCTAGGCGTCTATCTATAATATCTATGGCTGTAATATTTGCTTTGGGAGCCAGCTCCAAAATATGTGAAGTTTTGCCTCCAGGAGCAGCACATGCATCTAGGATTTTATCTTCATTTTGAGGATTAATTACCCAACCTGCATATTGAGCAGATAAATCTTGTACCGTAAAATAACCTTTTTGAAAAAGGCTATTGTTTTCTACAGCAATTGGCTTTTTAAGTTTTATTGAGTTTCTAAGCTCATTTTGTGACTCATAAGGGATATCATTTTTATTAAAATATTCTAAGACTTCAGTAGGGTCTTTTGAGCCATTTAAACGCACAAACATATCTGCTTTTGAGTTACTAGCTTGTATAATATCTAGATAGCTATTAGGATACTGTTGTTTTAGTATATTAATCAGCCATTCAGGCATATCATATTTCTTATGGTTATTATATTCTTCAGTTAGACTATCTATATTTCTAAGGATTTTTCTAAGAACACCATTGACTAATTTTTTTGCCCAAACTATCTTTAGCTTTTGACATGCTGCAACTGTTTCATTAATGCTTGCATAATGAGGTTGATTAATTTCAAAAATCTGCAGAATCCCAAGCATTATTAAAATCTTAGCTTTTTGTTTTGTTTTCTCTGAAATATATGGTTTTAGAATCTTCTCTAAAGAAAAGTAGTTTCTAAAGAATTCATAGCATAAAAGCTTAACAAAAGATTTATCTTGATCAGAGATATCTAAGTTTGAAAGCTTATGTTCGATAGTTAAAAGAGAATATTGCTTATCTAGAATATCTAAGATAACTTTAGCTGCTATAGCTCGAGTATTCATTATTGTTTAATATGTTTTGCTAACAGTTTGATAAGTTTAGGTTGAACTTTTTTATTACCAGCAACTATTAATCCAGAGTTTAGATTGTTTGTACCATGGATATCTGTAACAATAGCACCAGCTTCTTTCATGATTATATAACCAGCAGCTAGATCCCAGATTTTTACATTACCACAAGCCCATAAACCATCAATATAACCAGCAGCTAAGTACGCCATATCCATAGCAATACTACCTGAGTATCTATATCCAGAAATTACTTGTTGTAGTTTTATAATTTCAGCAACATAGCTATCATTAAATATTCCACGTGAGTATTTAAGAGATGCTGAGATAAGAGTATCAGTTAAGTCTTGGCTTTGTGCTACACGAATCTTTTTACCATTTAAAAGGGCACCTTCGCCTTTATAAGCACAGAACATTAGATCTAAGAATGGGTTATAGATAACACCAAGAACAATATCATCATCCTTTTTTACACCTATAGAAATACAGCAGTGCGGTAATCCATGTACAAAATTGCTAGTCCCATCAATTGGATCTATAATCCAAGTAAAACGACTATCTTTGTTACCAAATTCGCCATTTTCTTCAGTTATGAAATAATCACTAAAACCAGATTTTTTAATATTATCAATGATAAAGTTTTCAACTGCAACATCAACGTTAGATACAACAGAGTTATCAGGTTTCTTGGAAATTTTTATGGTACTTGGATCATTTTGTGCTTGAAGGATGATTTTTCCAGCTTTTCTAGCTATAGTTGTTACAACATTAAGAATGGGTTTCATAGTAGAGATTTTGTAATAATAATTATTTTTTTATATGATACATTATTTAAGAACAAAATAGGATAGCTTTAGGTAAATAAGATGTTATATTATGCTAGTTATACCATATGTTATAGCTATACCACCAAAGAATAACCATGCAAATAGTATTAGAGCTAATACTAAAGGTTTGATTCCAGCTTGGATAAATTTAGATACATTTGTTTCTAATCCTAGAGCTGTCATTGCCATAGCTAATAAAAATTGGTCAGCTAGTCTAATACTACTTACAGTTGCTACTGGTAATAAATCTAGAGAGTTAAATCCAGCAACAATGATAAATCCTATAGCAAACCACGGAATTATTTTTTTGATAGATCCTTTTTCTGGTTTAGTACCAATTTTACCAGTGGCTTTAGCAGCAGATTTTGCTAACCATATTCCTATAACAATTAGCATTGGAGCTAGCATCATAACACGTATCATTTTAACAGTTACAGCAACTTCCTCAGCATGAGCACTTACACCGCTACCAGCAGCTACAACTTGGGCAACTTCGTGTATAGAGCCTCCAGCAAAGATACCATATTGAGTATCACTCATATGACCTAAAAGACCGGCTTTCATTAAAATAGGGTATAGAAACATTGCAGTTGTACCAAATAGTACAACGGTACCTACAGCCATAGCGGCTTTATATGGTTCTGATTTTAGTGTGCCTTCAGTTGCTAATACGGCAGCAGCACCACATACAGCACTACCAGCTGCAACTAAGATAGAGCTATCTCTATCTAAACCAAAGACCCTAGTACCTAAAACAATACCTAATATTAATGTAGAAACTAGCATGATTATTGAAACAGATAAGCCAGCTAAACCAACTGATGCTATAAGTTGAAAAGTTAAGTTAAAGCCATAAAAGATAATTGCAAATCTAAGTATCTTTTTGGCACTAAAAACAATACCTTCTTTCCATTTATGTATTATTTTAGCAGCTGGAGTATGTGTCAGAGCCATACCTAAAACAATACCTATAATTAAAGGACTAATCCCAAGATCTTCAATCACAGGGATTTTAGCAATAAAGTATGCTATACCAGCAAGTACCGCTACTAAAAGCACACCAAGGATCATATTTTGTTTAAAGTAGTTTTTCATAATTGTTACTCTATAGTTGTTGAGAATCTTGTGTAACTATACAGTGTTTTTATAAAGGTTGATAACTAAAACAATTGATATATGTTATTAGAAAAATTAATAATAGATATTATTAGATATCTTTTTTCTGCTCTTTAGAAAAAATAACAGCTAATATAACAAGTATAAAAGATAACACATAGAAAGCTACTACAGCATGCATTACACTTGTTAGACCAAAGTATTTATTAATAAAAGCACCTGTAGTTGTTGAAAGAGCAGTACCCGTTGTACCAAAAAGTAGGATAGTAGTTATTAGTGTTGGTGGAGCATTTTCTATTTGGAAAGTTCCATAAGCTAATAATCCTGCATAAATATAACAATTAAATAACCCAAAAACTATCGCAGACTTTAATACGATATCCATATTTGGTATGTAAAGGATACAAGACAAAGCAACTAATCCAACAAGCATAAATGTTGGTAAGATATATTTTAGAGGGACGACTCTTGTTATTAGAGGGCTTATAAATAAGCCAATACATTGTGCCATCCAGAAATATGATAATGGTTTGTTTGCATCAATAGTTCCCCAGCCTAATATTTCTTGGAAATAAGTTTGAGCATAGCTAGTCATAGTTAACTGTGCTAGTAAAAATAAAAATGCTGCAAAAGCTATACAATATAGACTAAAATTCCATGTTGAGAAGCTTAAGCTTGATTTAGTAGTTTCGACTACTTTATGTCTATTTAATATTGTAAAGTCAGCAAAAGCTGAGAGTATTAATATAATAATTGCAGTGACTTGTAAAATTAGATATATCGTATACCATTGGAAGTTTTGTGTTATTAAATATGCTGCAAAAATTGGCGTTAAAGCACCACCAAAGCTAAAGAAGAAGTCTGTAAAGATTACATTCATGGCTCTTACTTTATGGTCATTATAGATTCGCACAATCATATAACTACCAATAGCCATAAATAAACCTCCAGTTATACCTACACTAGTTAAAAGTATCTTTAATGTAAACATTGAGGGTAGTATGCTTGTAACCAATGACGATAAAACACCAATTGCAACAGCTGCTATTAGTAATAGTTTTATTGAAAATTTAGTCATTAAAAAGCCAATTACTAATATAGCAAACCACATAGCTACATTGATAAATGTAAATGCAAAACCTATATTGCTATCATGAAAGTACTTAGATAGAGGTTGCATAACAGATCCAGTTACTAGAACAACGTTAGCCGTATAAAAGTAACAAAGATAGCAAATTAATGTTATTAAGAGTTTATTTTTAAAAGATGTTGTATTTTCTACTGTGTTTTCCATTGCAGTTTTAGACAAGTGATATCAAAACATTATTTTTGCACATGCGCTTGTTTTTAGCAAGAGCCTTGCTTAGTATTCTGTCATGGAAATTCTTTTACATTTTAGATAAGGCTATATTTTATGGATTTTGCAAAAGTAATCTGGGAAAAAAATACTCCTAAGTCAGATATTTTTGATGATTTTTATTTTTCTAGTGATTCTGGGGTACAAGAGAGTACTTATAACTTTATAGAGCATAACTTCTTAGAGCATAAGTTTAAATCTCTAAGTTCTAAGCAAAACTTTTGTATTTGTGAGGCTGGATTTGGTGCTGGACTTAATTTTACTTTAACTTTTAACCTTTGGCAAAAGGTGGCTCCTAAAGATGCTCAGCTAGAATTTGTCTCATTTGAAAAATATCCTATGGACTTAGAAAATATATCAAAAGTATTAAGTAGTTTTAAGCAGTTATGTAACTATCATAGATTTTTAGAGCTATATAAACCTCAAGAGGGCTTAAATATAATTAGTTTTGAGAATATAACTTTGAAGTTAATCATAGATGATGTTAATAATATCGAACAATATACTTTCACTGAAGTAGATTGTTGGTTTCTGGATGGATTTACACCTGCTAGAAATATTACAATGTGGAATGATATTTTATTTAAAAATATGGCTTTGCGCTCTAATCTAAAATCTTCATTTGCAACTTTTACAGCAAGTTCTTTAGTAAGAAAAAAATTGCAGAAATATGGATTTGAAGTTAAAAAAGATACCGGATTTGGTAAGAAAAGAGAAATGATGTATGGATCTTTTAATCCTTGATCGCGTGTTTAACAGCATCAAAACTGCTAAAGCTGTATGCGGCAATATTATTTATATAAAAAGGATCGTTTTTGATAAAGTCTTTGATTTCTTCGAAATCTCCAGTTGCTAAAATTACTCCTCCAGTTTTAGGAATTTTAGGTCCTGATGCTAGAAGGATACCTTTTTTATAACCGATATCTAAAAAGTTTCTATGAGCAGGTCTAATTTTAGCTACTTCACTTTCTTCTACAAGGTACTCTAAGTTGATAATATGGATATGCATTTTTTCTCCTAGGCATAAAAAAAGCCACTAAAGTGGCTTTCAAAGTTTTCTAATAATTAAATATAAATATTAGATTTTTTTGAAAATTACTGAACCATTTGTACCACCAAAACCAAAAGAGTTGTTAAGTACATAGTCAATTTTCATTTTCTTAGCCGCATTAGCAGCATAATCTAAATTACAGCCATCATCTAGGTTGTGTAGATTGATTGTAGGCGGAGCTACTTGGTCTCTTATTGCAAGAACACTAAATATAGACTCTATTGCGCCAGCTGCACCAAGTAAATGTCCAGTCATAGATTTAGTAGAACTCATTACAAGATCTTTTCTGTATTGACCAATCATTTTCTCAACAACTTGGCTCTCTTGAACATCTCCTAGAGGAGTTGATGTACCATGAGCGTTAACATAGTCAATAGCATCAGGATTCTTTTCAAGACCAGCATCTGCAAGAGCATTTTGCACACATCTTTCTTGACCAGCTGCATATGGCATAGTCATATGATAACCATCAGCAGACATACCAAAACCTACAACTTCAGCGTAAATTTTAGCGCCACGTGCTTTAGCTTTTTCATATTCTTCCAGTACAACTACACCAGAACCATCACCTAAGACAAATCCATCTCTGTCTCTGTCCCAAGGGCGAGATGCACCTTGAGGATCATCATTTCTAGTTGATAATGCTCTAGCAGCAGCAAAACCACCCATACCAATAGCATTACTAGCTTTTTCAGAACCACCTGCAAGCATAGCGTCAGCATCGCCACTAGCAATTAATCTAGCTGCCATACCAATATTATGTGTACCAGTAGTACATGCTGTAACGATTGGTACGTTAGGGCCTCTTAAACCATGATTTATAGATATAATCCCTGAAAGCATGTTTATAATAGATGAAGGTATACAAAAAGGAGAAATCTTTGATGGTCCTTTTTTATCTATAGTTGCTTTAGTAGCTTCTAAAGTTTCTATACCGCCGATTCCAGAACTAACACAAACTCCAAATTTATAAGAGTCTTCTTCAGATACTTTATCTATACCAGCATCTTTCAAAGCTTCATTAGCTGCTGCGATACCGTAATAGCAGAACGGATCTACTCTTTTAGCATCTTTTTTACCTACAAGTGCATTTACATCAAAATCTTTGATTCTTGCTGCAAATCTAACTTTAAACTCGCTAATATCTGGTGCTGGAGTATCAAAACTAGTAATAGTTTCTACACCACTTTTTCCAGCTAAAATATTAGCCCAAGTCGTAGGGACATCATTTCCTAAAGGCGTTACCATACCAAGGCCAGTAACAACTACTCTACGATTAGATTTCATAATTTAAATTAACCTGTTTATATACTTTTAGAAAAAGCACGGATTATTTAAACCCGTACAGACTTTGGGATAATTTTAGATTAGTTTACTTTAGAGTCGATATAGTCGTAAACATCTTTAACAGTTCTGATTTTCTCAGCATCTTCGTCTGGGATTTCAGTATCAAATTCTTCTTCTAGAGCCATAACTAATTCAACAGTATCTAGAGAGTCTGCACCTAAGTCATCAATGAAAGAAGCTTCTGGTTTAAGATCTTCTTCTTTAACACCTAGTTGCTCAACAATGATAGAGTTTACTTTAGCATATACTTCGTTTGCGCTCATCTTATTTTTTCCTTCTTATTTTTGTTTTAAAAATTGAAAATTTGTATTCATTTCTAATAATATTATTTTTTATTCATTTTTGCAATAATTTTCCAAAAATTAAGCCATATACATGCCACCATTGACATGAAGTGTTTGTCCAGTGATATATCTAGCATCTTCTGAAGCTAAAAATGCAACAGTAGCTGCTATATCTTTTGGCTCACCCATTTGACCTGATGGTATCTTAGTTGCGATAAATGATTTTTGCTCATCTGTGAGTTTATCAGTCATATCTGTTGCTATAAAACCTGGAGCTACAACATTAACTGTTATATTTCTACTAGCAACCTCATAAGCTAATGATTTTGAAAAGCCTATTACACCAGCTTTAGCAGCACAGTAATTAGTCTGACCTGGGTTACCTGCTGAAGCAACTACAGAACCAATAGAGATAATTCTTCCCCATCTTTTCTTCATCATTCCGCGAATACATTCTTTTGTCATACGGAAGATAGAGCTAAGGTTTGTATTGATAACAGCATTCCACTCTTCTTCAGACATTCTCATCATTAAATTATCACGAGTAATACCTGCATTATTTACTAGTACATCGATTGCTAGCTTTTGTTCTTTAACTTGAGCAAAAAAATCTTTAATGCTGTCTGCATCAGAAATATTTAAAACCATTCCTTTAGCATTGTAGCCTTTATCAGACATCGATTTTTCAAATTTTTCAGCTGATGCTTGAGTTGTAGCTGTTCCTATAACTGTAGCACCTTTGCTTGCTAATGTATTTGCAACTTCAAAACCAATTCCACGACTAGCACCTGTTACTAATACAACTTTTTCATTTAAAGACATTTATATCTCCTATTTAAATGTTTTCTAAACTGTCTACTGTGTTTGTATCTTTGATAGTTAGTGATTTATCTATTCTCTTTATAAGTCCACATAGTACCTTATTAGGTCCACACTCAATAACTTCAGATACTCCAAGACTAACAAGTTCTTCTACTGATTGAGTCCATAACACTGGCTTATATAATTGTTTAATTACAGCTGATTTTATTTCTGAAGGATTACTATGCGATTTTGCATCAAAGTTTTGTACAACAGCTGTAGTAGGCTCTTTAAATTCGACATTATTTAATTCAGTTTCAAACTTATCAGCTGCATTTTTCATTAGTGAGCAGTGAGATGGAACACTAACTGCTAAGATTTGAGCACGTTTAGCACCTTTCTCTTTAGCGATAACATTAGCTTTTTCTACGGCTGATTTTTCACCAGAGATTACTACTTGGCCAGTTGAGTTAAAGTTAGCAGCTTCGACTACTCCAACATCAGAGGCTTCTTGACATGCTTGGATTACATCATCATTTGATAATCCTAATATAGCACTCATGGCACAATCTTTATCAGTAACTGCATTTTGCATTAACTTACCTCTTGTTGATACAAGCTGTAAGGCATCTTTGTATGAGATGCATCCAGCAGCGAGAAGAGCAGTGTACTCACCTAAGCTATGTCCAGCAAAGTACTCTACATTAAGATCAGGTTTTTGTTCTTTTAAAACCTTGAAGATAGCATAGCTTGTAGCTAGAAGAGCTGGTTGTGTAAATTCAGTTTTATTTAAAGTGCTTTCATCATTTTGGATGATATCCCATAGATCATAACCAAGATGCTGTTTTGCCTCGTCAATAGTGTTTTTAAAAGTTTCAAAGTTTTCATAATAGTCCTGAAGCATTCCTAACTTCTGTGAACCTTGACCTGGAAAAACTATAGCTATTTTTGACATAGTAAAATCTCCTTGTTAAATAAAAGTAATTATATGCTAGATTATATTTTTGCGATAAACCCACCCCAGACAAATCCTGCGCCGAACGCTTCAGAAATTATTGTATCTCCGGGTTTAATTTGATTGTTTCTTACAGCATAGTCTAAAGCTAAAGGTATAGATGCTGCAGAAGTGTTACCATGGTCTTGTAATGTTGTAACAACTTTAGACATTGGCATATTTATTTTTTTCGCTGTTGAGTTTAAGATTCTATAATTTGCTTGATGAGGAACTAACCAATCGATATCGCTAGGCTCTATACCTGCTTCTGTTATTAGTTCATCAGCTAATGATGATAATCTTGAAACGGCAAATTTAAAAACCTTATTTCCTTCCATAATTAAGTATGGATCAATATCAATTCTTTGCCCTCTAGAGCTTGGAAGGTTATTCGGTACATTTAGCATTTCAAGACAAGAACCATCTGTAAATAATAATGAAGACAGTATTTTCTTTTCTTGGCTTGCTGAAACAACAACAGCACCTGCACCATCACCAAAAAGTACACATGTCGAGCGATCATTCCAATCAAGAACACGAGTCATTTTCTCTGCACCGATTACTAATATATTTTTAGAGCTTGAGCTTTCTATATATTGTTTTGCAATATCAAGAGCGTAGACAAAACCACTACATGCTGCAGAAACATCAAAACAACGAACTTTAAAATTTGTTATTCCTAAGCTCTGTTGAACCATAGATGCTGTTGAAGGCATGATGAAATCACCAGTACTAGTTGCAACTATGATAGTATCAATATCATTAGCCTCTAAGTTAGCTGCCTCCAGAGCTTTCTTTGCTGCTTGTGTTGCCATATAGCTAGTTGTTTCTTTTTCATTTGCACAATGACGTCTTTCTATTCCGACTCTTTGCTTTATCCATTCATCTGAAGTATCTACAAATTTACTTATATCTTCATTAGTTAAGATTTTTTCAGGTAAATAGCTTCCTGTACCTAGTATTTGTGAAAACATTATATAGTTATACCTACTTTAGTTAGATTAATAACAAAAAATATCCCAAACCAGTTAACATAAATAGCTTAGGACTCAAAAATTATTGTATCATGAATAAAAAGATTAAAGAACTTTTTCTAGAGATTCTTGAATTGTTTTAGGAATATTATATTTAATTTCTTTGATTGCTTCATAAATTGCTGTTTCAAAAGCATTAGCGCTAGCACTACCATGGCTCTTCACAACAATTCCTGTTAAGCCTAATAATGAAGCACCATTGAAACTATCAAGGTTCATTCCAGTTTTCATTTTTTTGAAAAATGGTAGAGCCATCATTAGAGGAATTTTCATCAACCAAGAAGTCTCTCTCATTGATTTTTTGATTAATGACTCGATAAGTCTTAAACTACCTTCCATAGTTTTTAATGATACGTTTCCTACAAAACCATCACAAACAATAACGTCAGTAGAGTCATCAAAGATATATTTACCTTCGATATAGCCTTGGTAATTAATAAAGTCACAACCTTGTAATAGCTTAGCTGCATTTTTAATATTGTCTAAGCCTTTCATTTCCTCTTCACCAATATTGAGCAGTGCAACTCTAGGTTCAGCAACACCTTTTGAACTAGCTGCTAATATTGAACCCATTATTGCAAATTGGAAAAGCTGCTCAGAAGAGCAAACAACGTTAGCTCCAAGATCAAGCATGTAAGTTTTGCTTAGTTGCCTAGTTTCCCTATTATATGCAGGAAGTGCATATACAATAGCAGGGCGATCTACACCATTTACAGTTTTTAATACAAACTTAGATGTAGCCATTAGTGCACCAGTATTACCAGCGCTAACACAAGCATCAACAGTGCCGTCTTTAACAAGGTTGATAGCCACTCTCATTGAAGAATCTTTTTTCTTTCTTACAGCAATTGATGGAGATTCATCCATAGCAACAGTTTCACTAGCATGGTGAATAGCTACTCTCTGTAATACAGGTAGTTTTATTTTTTTTACCTTTGAGTATCTGTCTAAAGCTCTTTTGACTTTGTGGTGATCACCAACAAGTACGATCTGTAGATTAGAGTCTTTCTTTACTGCTTCAAGAGCTGCAGGGATTGTGGTATTCAAACCGTTATCACCACCCATAGCATCTATAGATATCTTATAACTCATGATAAATAAAATTTCCTATATAGATAGTTAGTCGTGCTTATTAAAAATACTCTCTAATAAACGGGTTACTAAAGTAATTTGCGAAATTATTAGTCTTCAGATTTTGTGTTTACAACTTTTTTACCTTTGTAAAAGCCGTTAGGTGATACGTGATGTCTTAAGTGTAATTCACCTGTTGATTTGTCAGTAGACAAAGTAGGAGATGTTAAAGAGTCGTGAGATCTTCTCATATCTCTTCTTGATCTGCTTTTTTTAACCTGTTGTACAGCCATTTTAGTTAACCTCTTATTTTAATTTATTTTATTGAAAAAATATGTCACTTTAAGTTTTTAAGAACCTCAAAAGGATTCTTTTTTTCTTTAACAACATTTTCTTGTTCGCTATAGTATGAATGTTTTTTTACATTTTTACAAGTGTTAGAATCTTTTTTTGGTACTAATGGTAGGTCTAAAAGTATCTCTTCTTTGAGTATGTCACGTAAATCAATTACCGATTTATCGCATATAAAAGGTTCATATAAGCTATCAGAGGCTAGTCTATCATCTTCTACAATTATTATAGTATTTGATACTTTAAACTCATAATCAAAAGGTTCTAGGGTATTTTGACAAATTAGTTTAATAGTTGCACAAATATCATACTTTATACATGCATAATTTTTTTCCTCAAAAAATGAAAAGTTGCACTTAAAATCTTGAGGTATATCTTGAATCAATATAGAAATCTCTTCGGGATGTTCTAATGTAATTTTAAAATTTTCCAACTCCCTTTTTTGCTTAGCATATACAGAGTAATTTATCTGATAATAACTATCTTTCATTTTATCAAGTAGTGATCTTTAATTGTAATATTCTAGCGTGATTTCTTGTTTTATGAAAGTCTCTACTGTATTATCGTAATAATTAATGTTTTTGTGTTTCAACAGTTACAAATAAAAGGTCAAATACTAATGTCTTTATCGATTCCTCAAGAAGTTTCAAACGCTATAAGGTTTTTATCAATTGATGCAACATTGAAGGCTAAGTCAGGTCACCCAGGTATGCCAATGGGTATGGCTGATATTGCTACAGTCTTATGGACAAAGTTCCTTAAGCATAACCCTAAGAATCCAGGCTGGATAAATCGTGATAGATTTATACTTTCAAATGGTCATGGTTCAATGCTTTTGTACTCATTATTGCATTTATCAGGTTATGATGTGTCAATCGATGATATTAAAGATTTCAGACAACTTCATTCAAAAACTCCAGGACATCCTGAGTATGGCTATACTGCAGGTGTTGAAACTACAACTGGTCCACTAGGTCAAGGTGTAGCAAATGCTGTTGGTATGGCTTTAGGAGAAAAACTTTTATCGCAAAGATATAACACACCTGAAACAAAAGTTATAGATCATCATACTTATGTGTTTTTAGGAGATGGTTGTTTAATGGAGGGTGTTTCTCATGAAGCGTGCTCTTTAGCTGGAACATTAGGGTTAAATAAATTAATAGCTTTTTGGGATGATAATAGTATTTCTATTGATGGAGATACTAAAGGATGGTTTACAGACAACACAGTTGAAAGATTCGAGGCTTATGGCTGGAATGTTATTAAGGATGTTGATGGTCATGATTTCACAGCTATAGAGCAAGCTATTATTGATGCAAAAGCTGAAAAAGACAAACCTACTTTAATATGTTGCAAAACTATTATTGGCTTTGGGTCACCTGAAAAAGCAGGTACTGCTTCAGTTCATGGTTCACCTTTAAGCGATCAAGAGAGAGCTTCTGCTGCTAAAGAGTTAGGTTGGAGCTATGGAGCATTTGAAGTTCCTCAAGATGTATATAAATATTGGGATGCAACAGAGAAAGGCCAAGTTTTAGAGCAAAATTGGCAAAAAATATGGAATTCTTATAAAGGTAGTCCTAAGTTTGAAGAATTAAATAGAGTATTAAATAAAGAGTTACCTTCGGAGTTAAATACTGCTGTGAGTGAGTATATTAATGCTCAGTTAGCAAATCCTGTAAAAGTAGCTACACGTAAGGCTTCTCAAATGGCATTAGAAGTTTTATGTAGTAACATGCCAGAAATGTTTGGTGGCTCAGCAGATTTAACAGGATCTAATAATACTAACTGGAGTGGCTCTGTTTGGTTAAATAATACTGATGAAGGTGCTAACTACCTTTCTTATGGAGTCAGAGAGTTTGGTATGGCTGCTATTATGAATGGTCTAAGCTTATATGGTGGACTAAAGCCATATGGTGGAACATTCTTAGTGTTTAGTGATTATTCTAGAAATGCTATCAGAATGTCAGCACTTATGAAGCAACCTGTAGTTCATGTGATGTCGCATGATTCTATTGGTTTAGGGGAAGATGGTCCTACTCATCAGCCAGTTGAGCATGTACCAAGTTTAAGACTAATACCAAACTTGAATGTTTGGAGACCTGCAGATACAATTGAAACAATGATTGCTTGGCAAGAAGCAGTTAAAACAAAAGATACTCCAAGCGTGATGGTTTTAACTCGTCAAGGATTACAACCTGCTGTTGAAAACCAAGAGCAAGTAGCAAATGTTTCAAAAGGTGGTTATTTAGTTAAAGAGCATTCTGATGCGAAAGCAA
The DNA here is from genome assembly GCF_012224145.1 of Francisella sp. LA112445. Classification (NCBI taxonomy): domain Bacteria; kingdom Pseudomonadati; phylum Pseudomonadota; class Gammaproteobacteria; order Thiotrichales; family Francisellaceae; genus Francisella; species Francisella sp. LA112445. The sequence goes on along the minus strand of NZ_CP041030.1, from coordinate 1,537,779 downwards.
CAATTGTTGCAACAGGTTCAGAGGTTGAATTAGCTGCAAATACAGCTAAGGAATTTGAAAGTAAAGGTATAAAAATAAATGTTGCTTCTATACCATGTGTAGAAGTTTTTGATGCTCAATCTCAAGAGTATAAAAAATCAGTAATTAAAGATGATATTCCAGCTATTTTTGTAGAAATGGCACAGCCTGATATGTGGTACAAATATATGCCAAAAGCTGGCGGTGAAGTAAAAGGAATTTACAGTTTTGGTGAATCAGCACCTGCTGCAGATTTATTTAAACACTTTGGCTTTACTGTAGAGAATATTAGCAACATTGTTGCTAAATATGTGTAATAACTTTCGCAAGATAATATCTTAAGGAGATTAATAATGAGAGTTGCAATTAATGGTTTCGGTAGAATTGGTCGTTTAGCTTTTCGTCAAATGTTTGAGAAAGACGGAGTTGAAATTGTTGCGATTAATGACCTAACAAATCCAAAAATGTTAGCACATTTATTAAAGTATGATTCTGCTCAAGGTAGATTTTCAAAAGCAGCTGTAACATCAGCAAAAGAAGATTCTATAGTTGTAGATGGTAAAGAAATTAAAATATATGCAGAAAAAGATGCAGCTAACTTACCATGGGGTGAGTTAAATGTAGATGTTGTACTCGAGTGTACAGGTTTTTATGTGTCAAAAGCAAAATCACAAGCTCATATAGATGCTGGTGCTAAAAAAGTAGTTATTTCAGCTCCTGCTGGTAATGATCTACCAACAGTAGTATTTGGTGTTAACCATGACATATTAAACGCGGATGAGAAAATCATATCTGCAGCATCTTGTACAACTAACTGTTTAGCTCCTATGGCAAAAGGTTTACATGACCTAGCAACAATTGAAAGTGGTTTCATGACAACTATTCATGCTTATACAGGTGATCAAAACACTTTAGATGCTCCTCACGCGAAAAATGATTTTCGTCGTGCAAGAGCTGCTGCTGTAAATATTGTACCTAACTCAACTGGTGCAGCTAAAGCTATTGGTTTAGTTATTCCAGAATTAGCTGGTAAGTTAGATGGTGCTGCGCAACGTGTTCCTGTGCCTACTGGATCTTTAACTGAGCTTGTTGCTGTAGTATCTAAGAGCGTTACAGCTGAAGAAGTAAATGCTGCAATGAAAGCAGCTGCTAATGACTCTTTTGGTTATACTGAAGAAGAGTTAGTATCTAGTGATATTATCGGAATTTCTGAAGGTTCTTTATTTGATGCAACTCAAACTAAGGTTACTTCACTTGGTGATAAGTCATTGGTTAAAGTTGTATCTTGGTATGACAATGAAATGTCTTATACAAACCAAATGGTTAGAGTAGTAGAATATTTTGGAGCTTTATAAATCTGGAGTAAGTTATGAATTTTCTAACTTTAAGAGATGTTGATTTAAAGGGTAAAAGAGTTCTTGTTCGAGTAGACTTTAATGTACCTGTCAAAGATGGCAAAGTTACAAGTAAAGTTAGAATTGAGGCTGCTATTCCAACAATTCAATATATTTTAGATAAAGGTGGGGCTGTTATTTTAATGTCTCACCTTGGTCGTCCTACTGAAGGTGAATATGATCCTCAGTTTTCACTAGAGCCTGTAGCAGAAGCATTATCTCAAATCATTAATAAACCAGTTAATTTTGCTAAAGATTGGTTAAATGGTGTTGATGTTAAGACCGGTGAAATCGTTATGTGTGATAACGTTCGCTTTAATAAAGGCGAGAAAAAATCTAATGAGCAACTGTCTCAAAAGATAGCTAGTCTTGGCGATGTTTTTGTAATGGATGCTTTTGCTACGGCACATAGAGCACAAGCTTCAACCTATGGTGTTGCTGAGTTTATTCCGGTAGCGTGTGCAGGGTTACTTTTAGCTAAAGAAGTTAGTGCTTTGGAAAAAGTTCTAAAAGCTCCTAAGAAGCCGATGGCTGCGATAGTTGGAGGCTCTAAGGTATCTACTAAGCTAATGGTCTTACATAATTTACTAAAAAAGGTAGAGATCTTAGTAGTTGGTGGAGGTATTGCGAATACTTTTTTAAAAGCTCAAGGGTATGATATTGGTGCTTCTTTATATGAGGAAGATCTTGTTATCGAGGCTAAAGAAATCATAGCAGAAGCTAATTTAAAAGGTATTATTGTTCCAATACCAAGAGATGTAAGAGTTGCCAAAAAGTTTGATGAAAATGCTGAAGCTATAGTTAAAGATGTTCATGATATTGCTCATGATGATATGATCCTAGATATTGGGCCTAAGTCAGAGGAATATATAACAGAATGCCTAAAACAAGCAAATACTATCCTTTGGAATGGTCCTGTAGGAGTTTTTGAATTTGATAACTTTGCAGAGGGTACAAAAGCTTTATCTTTAGCTATAGCAGAGTCAGATGCTTTTTCAGTAGCTGGTGGTGGTGATACAATTGCCGCGATAGAAAAGTTTGATATAAAAGATAAGGTTTCTTATATATCTACAGCTGGTGGAGCATTTTTAGAGCTTTTAGAAGGTAAAAAATTACCTGCAATAGAAATGCTAATAAAAAAAGCAAAAAAGTAATTTAAGGTTTATTTATATGAGAAGAACAAAAATCTTAGCTACTCTTGGTCCAGCAAGTGAGTCTAGAGAAGCTCTGACAGAGATGATTAAAGCAGGGGTTAATGCTGTAAGATGTAATTTCTCGCATGGCTCTGCAGAAGATCATCGTAAAAGAGTCGATCTTATCCGTCAGATTGCAAAAGAGCAAGATACTTATGTTGGTATTTTAGCTGATTTACAAGGTCCTAAAATTAGACTATCAAAGTTTAAGAAAGGTTCTGTAGAAATTAAAAAAGGGCAGAAATTTACTCTTGATGCTGATTTAGGTCTTGAAGAAGGTGATGAAAATGCAGTAAGTATTGACTATAAAGAGCTAATACAGGATGTAAAAAAAGGCGATATACTATTAGTTGATGATGGTAAGATTGTTTTAGAAGTTGATTCAGTAAAAGGAAATAAGGCTATTACTAAGGTTGTTGTAGGTGGTAAAGTTTCTAATAATAAAGGAATCAATAAAAAAGGTGGTGGACTAACGGCACCAGCTCTTACAGATAAAGATAAAGAAGATATTAAAATAGCAGCAATGCTTCAAGTAGATTTCTTAGCAGTATCATTTGTTAGAGATGGTAAGGATATGGAGTATGCACGCCAACTTGTACATGAAGCTGGTTGGAAGCCTGCTATGGTTGCTAAGATCGAAAGAGCTGAAGCTGTTATAGAAGAGAACCTAAAAGGTATTGTTGATGCTTCTGATCTTGTAATGGTGGCACGTGGTGATTTAGCTGTAGAGATAGGCGATGAGAATGTTCCTGCAGCTCAAAAATTAATAATCACTACAGCTCGTCAGAATGAAAAAGGTTCTATCACCGCCACTCAAATGATGGAATCAATGATTGAAAACTCTTCACCAACACGTGCAGAGGCTTCAGATGTTGCAAATGCTGTATTTGATGGAACAGATGCTGTGATGCTTTCAGCTGAAACTGCAGTAGGTAAGTATCCTGTGGAAACTATTGAGGCAATGTCACGTATATGTGATTCAGCAGAGCATAGTAAATATAGCCATATGGTTAAAAAGCCTAAGATTGCTAGCTGTGGTCGTATTGATCAAGCAGTATCAGTAGCAGCTGTTAAAATTGCTAATGATATTAGTGCTAAAGGTTTAATAGTACTTACAGAAGGTGGTAATACTTCTCGCTGGATGTCACGTATAAATAGTGATCTACCTATTTATGCACTATCACGTAATGCTCCAACACTCGGTGCTATGACTTTATTTAGGGGTGTAGTACCTATATATTTTGATTCAACTAGAATGTCTAAGTTATATGTAAATAGATCAGCATCTATGGAGTTAGAAAGCAGAAAGTTAGCTAAAAATGGAGACGTTTTTGTTCTAACTAGTGGCGATAGTATGGGTGTACACGGAAGTACAAACAAAATTAAAGTAATAGTTGCAGGTCAAGTAAGATAAGGAGATAAATATGGCTTTAGTTTCACTAAGACAATTACTAGATCATGCTGCAGAGCATGGTTATGGACTGCCAGCTTTTAATGTGAATAACCTTGAGCAGGTTAGAGCTGTAATGGAAGCTGCAGACAGAGTAAATTCACCTGTTATTTTACAAGGATCTGCAGGTGCTAGAAAATATGCTGGTGCACCATTTATTAGGCATCTAGTTTTAGCAGCAATAGAAGAGTATCCACATATTCCTGTATGTATGCATCAGGATCATGGTACATCTCCATCAGTTTGTCAAAGATCTATTCAGTTAGGTTTCTCATCTGTAATGATGGATGGTTCGTTAAAATCAGATGGTAAAACTCCTTCTGATTATGAGTATAATGTAAATGTTACAAAAACAGTTTCAGATATGGCTCATGCTTGTGGTGTATCTGTTGAAGGTGAACTAGGCTGTCTTGGCTCATTAGAAACAGGGCAAGCAGGTGAAGAAGATGGTGTTGGAGCAGAAGGTACTTTATCTATGGATCAAATGCTTACAGATCCAGAAGAAGCAGCTGATTTTGTTAAAAAGACAAAAGTAGATGCTTTAGCTATTGCAATAGGTACTTCACATGGAGCTTATAAATTTACTAAGCCGCCTACAGGTGATGTTTTATCTATCAAGAGAGTAAAAGAAATTCATGCAAGAATTCCGGATACTCATTTGGTAATGCATGGTTCATCTTCTGTGCCTCAAGATTGGTTAGAAGTGATTAATAACTATGGTGGCGCTATGGGTGAAACTTATGGTGTACCTGTAGAAGAAATCGTTGAAGCTATCAAGTTCGGTGTGCGTAAAGTAAATATTGATACAGATCTACGTATGGCTGCAACAGGTGCAGTTAGAAGATTTATGGCTGAGAACCCTGCGGAGTTTGACCCACGTAAATATAATGCTGTAGCAAAAGTAGCAATGTCTGAGATTTGTCAGGCTAGATATGAAGCATTTGGAAGTGCTGGTATGGCTAGTAAAATTAAGCCTATATCACTTGAAACAATGTTCCAAAGATATGAAGCTGGTGAGTTAGATCCAATTATCAAATAAAATCTCTTTCTAAATTTTTCTTTAAATATTTTTTCCAAATTTATAATAAAATATAGCTTATACTCATAACACTGTTGATTTAATCAAGAGGATTCTACAAAAATCATTGTCATCCTCGTGCGTGACACGAAGATCTCCTAGCTATTTAAGAGATTCCCGCCTTCGCGGGAACGACTGAAAGTCATTAAATCAACAGACTTACTATTTTTATAAAATCAAGTTGAACAAGCTGAGTAGGAGGCTTACTTTACTTGGCTCATAAAAGTTATTTTGATAAGTTTGATGATTTTTTAGCAAATAGCTTTTAATTCTTATTTATAAGTTAATTTATATCTTTATGTCATACATCTTGATAAAGCTTGTAGTTACTCCATTTGTCCAACCAAAACCATCTTGAACAATATACTCACCACCACCTGCATTTGTCTTTGGATTTATGACATCATATTTTTCACGAATCTTACCAGTTTCATTAAACTTCTGATTAACAGTGTTTACAAACCTTTTAGCAATTGTTTCGGCAAGCTTATTAAAGCCATAATTTTTTAAGCCGATAACAGCTTCAAAGTGCAAAGGAGCCCAACCATTTGGAGAGTCCCATTGTTGTGACGTGTGTATAACCGTTGTAATAAGTCCATGCTCAGTTAGAAATTGATTTTCTATCATATTAGCTGCTTGTTTGGCTTGTTCCTTTGTTGCTATGTTTAAAAATAATGGAGTTACCCCTGCTAAGCTTGATATAGTTGTAAGCTTGTCAGTAGTATGATTTAAATCATAAAAGAATCCTTTATCATCATTCCAAAATCTATTTTGGATAAGTTTTTTTCTTTTATCTGCTAATTTAAGATATTTATTAGCTTTAGCATGATCTGATGTTTCTAAAAACCATTCTCCAAGTAACTGCTCAAGTCCATATAAATAGCTATTTAAATCAACTGGTAAAATATCTGTTGTTTGAATAGTATTAAAATCATCCTCTTGAGCAAACCAGCGACTAGAAAAATCCCAGCCAGATTCACAAGCAGCGCGAATATTACGATAGAATTTTGGTTCATCATCGATATTTTGTGCATGTTCAATATCTTCTCTATATGATTCTGGTCTTGGTGTTGCAGAGTCATCCCAATATCTATTTAAACCATTTATATTTCTTTGGGTGTCCATCCAAAATGAATATTCTTTTTCCAAAGTTTTTAAGTATTTTTCAATAGCAGAAATACCTAGCTCTTGATATAAGATATTTACAATTAAATAGAATAATGGGGGTTGAGAGCGAGTTAAATAATATTTTCGATTAGCATTTGGCACAAATCCAACAGTATCTATAAGGTATGCAAAATTATCAGCTATATCCTTGATCATTTGAATTTCACCATCTTCACGAAGGCCTTCACAAGTAAAGTAACAATCCCAATAATAAACCTCTCTAAACCTACCTCCTGGGATTATATAAGGTTTTGGTAGTGGGATAAGAGAGCTTAATGAATTCTGCTGATCAGAAGTTTGATGCAAAAAGCTCCACATTTGTTTGATATATTGTGATAGTGATATTTTTTGATCACTACTAAAAGTTTTCTCTGCTACAGGAGGATAAAAGTTATCTTCAATAAATGCTTTAAGGTCAAAATCTTTTGAGTTTTTTAAGTTCTCATATTCTTTCAATATTTCATCAGGAGATTTTTTAGGTGTCATATCTACAAAATATTTAGAATCATCAAAACAAGGTTTTAGCTGGACTGCTTCAAAAAGTTCGCCAGATAGTTGGATTAGAGATTTATTTGACATGCTATTTATTCCTATGAAGTTTTGCATATGGAGGGATTAATAATACTAAAAGAGCTATAGGTATCAATACGCAGTAAAATGCAGTAACGCCACCAAAATGAGCAAATATTTCACTAATTATTCTTGAGCCAATAGTACCACCTAAAGCAGAAAATATAATTATCAAACCAGCCATGGCACTTTGAAGCTTTTCTGGTTGACTGCTAAGAATACTAGAGCATAACGTTGGGTATATTGGCGCCATAAAAAAACCAATCATAGGGAAAAGCAATGAAATAACTATAGCAATAAGAGTATCTGTTTCTTTAGGGTTAATTAACTTAGATAATTGTAGTGTAAATACTATTAGTATTGCACAGCAAATTAGACCTAAAAGAATAACTTTTTTCCAGTCAATTTTTTTCATAATAAAGCCAAAAGTAATTCGACCAGCTGCAATGCTTAAAGCGAATACACTTGCCATAAAGACACTTGTTGATGCAGATAGGTGAAGAACTCTAGTATTAAATGTTGGCAGCCACGATTGAACACCTTGCTCAATAAAGACATAGAAAAAGACACTAACAATAAATAGCATAACTATTGGTAGCTTTATAAGCTTTAGCATACTTAGAGTATCTACTAAGAAGTTAGAGTCTTGGGATATATGAACAGCTGATTCATCAAGTTTTGTAAATAAAAGTAATAAAAAAGCAATTATGCATAAGCCAACAATTAGCCAGTATGTACCGAGCCAATTACCAAAATGTATAAATATACTAAATATAAAAAAGCATAATACTACACCTATCTGAAAGACACCTTCTAATAAACTCATAAGACTGGCATGTGCTTTTGAATCATTAGTTATTAAACCTACAGTTGAATATACTGAGACTTTGATTAGCGCAAAGGATACTCCGATTAGAATAAATAGTATTTTAGTAATTAAAAAACTATTTAAGGTTGCCATTGCAATACAACCTATAGTGATTATTGCTAGCCCTGTAAGCATTGCTCTTTTATAACCGTATCTTGGAATAAAGGAGCATATAATAAAAGATACGATAGCTATAGTTAGATCTTTACATGCTTCAAGAATACTTGCTTGAACATCTGTGACATGATAGTGAGTAACTGATTGTAGTATAACTATACCAACACTATTTAGTAAAATAGCACTAATAAAGAATATAAGAAAAAGAGAAAGCTTTAGTTGGAAATACCTCATGACTATATAATAAAAATAGTTATTTGTTATTTAAGAATAAACAAACTTATATATCTAAACAAGTTTAAGGATTGAGTTTAAAGCTTTTTTAGGATGTAATTTATCTAAGAGTGTTTTGAATATGGGAAGTTTTATATGAGTGATTATAAGTATTGCATAGGAATTATGTCAGGAACATCATTAGATGGTATTGATGTAGCTTTGTGTAAAATTAAAGGTTGTGGGTTAGATACAGATATCAAGTTAGTTAATTTTGAGACATATCCATATTTGGATGGTTTGTTAAATGATATTAAGCAATCTTTAGATTTATCAAAGAGTAATGCTCAGCTTCTATGCAGTCTTAATTTTAAGCTAGGTCAAGAATATGCTAATGCGGTAAAAAAATTAGTTAAGAAGGTAGGGCTAAATTTAAAAGATATAGCATTTATAGCTAACCATGGTCAGACGATTTATCATCAAGCAGTATGTGAAGGTGGTTTTATAAAGTCTTCATTACAATTAGGTGATGCTGCAACAATTGCTTATGAGTGTCAAACAACTGTGGTATCAAACTTTCGTGCGGGAGATATTGCCGCAGGAGGTGATGGTGCACCATTAGTTCCATATGTAGACTATATTTTATATAGAGATAAAGATAAATCACGAGCTTTACATAATATCGGTGGAATTGCTAATACAACAATTATTCCTAAAAATGCGAATATTGAAGATGTCTATGCCTTTGATACTGGTCCAGGGAATATGATGATAAATAGAGCAGTAGAAGTTTTATTTGCAAAAAGCTATGATGAAGATGGTAATATAGCTAAAGAGGGCAAACTAATAAAAGGTATGTTGCAAGAGCTTCTAGAAAATCCATATTTAAAGCAGAAGCCTCCAAAATCTACAGGTAGAGAGTTATTTGGGATTGAATATACAGATTTTATTATTAATAAATATAAAGAAAACACTTCTGAAGATATAGTACATACGCTAACTATATTTACCGCTGAAAGTATTGCTAGAGCATACAAAGATTTTGTTCTGAATAAACATGATTTAGATCAAATAATCTTTACAGGAGGAGGAGCTTATAATAAGTTTCTAATAAAAACTATAGCGGAATTATTGGAAGTGGATGTATTAACATTTGAAGATGTTGGTGAGAATAGTGATGCGAAAGAGGCTGTAGCATTTGCTGTGTTAGGGAATGAAACTCTTAATAAAAACTATAATAATATACCTGCGGCAACAGGCGCAAATGATAAAGTTATACTTGGGCAAGTAAATTATTTTAAGTAAGAAATATTTATTCAATTATTATCTAAAAAACTTTTTTTAAAAAAAAGTTTATGTCAGAATCAATTTAGAATTAAGAGGCTTAAGGGGAGAGTGTATGTCTGAAGATATAAATGATTTATTGTATGATACGGATGATCTGAAAAAAGAAAAAGTAAATGGAGGCTTTTTCGATTTTATAAAAGCATGGTTTTATAATGATATCGAAAGGCATATGTTTTTTGAGGATGAGATAATTGTAGCTCAAAAACTCAAAATGATAGATGTAATGGCTAATACTTATGCAGTGGAGAGAAAAAAATATTTTGAAAAGTTTTTAAAAGATTCTCATAAGCAGAAAAGTATTCTTACAAGAATAAAAGATAGAGATTTTGCTTTTTATAAGGATCCTAATAGAGTTAAACTTTGGAGTAGTATTACTGATACTGAAGTATATAATTTTTTCATAAAGTCTAGTGTTAATCAGATGTTGGGCGGGGGTAATATAGCTCAGTTAACTTCACTACCAAAGTTTAAGTTTAATGCAAAATTAACAGCATCTGTTAATACTAAAAATGCATCTGCAGCTGCTAGTCTTGCAGCTGCTGGAGAGAAGAGTTTTGCTGGTAGCTCATGTATAAATTTATGGTCTAATCTTCCTGTTTATGCTAGTGGCAGTCGAGAAGTTAAATCATTCATTCCTCTTTACTTGAGAATGAGTGGAAAAGCATCTTCATCTTTATTTAGCTATGATGTTGATATTAGTGCAAGTACAAATAAATTGAACTTTACAGATTCTAAGTCTTTGGAACTATTGGATAACTTTAGAGGGAATATTAATCTTAAAGTAGTTACAGCTAAAGGATCTAGAGAGGCAAAAAGCTTTGTTTATACCCCAAGGTTTAAGGAAGATTATAAGCTTTTAAATGATTTAGGTTTTGTCTTAAATACACCAGAAGGCTCTTATAGATATTTAGTTCCTAAAACTAGAGATGGACTTGATTTAATAAGAGAGTATACGTATCCAGAAATAGAACAAATATATTTTGGTAGGAGTGCTTTATCAGGATACTCAAAAAATAATTATAAGAAACAAAGTTTGGGTGCTGATAAAGATGGTGAAGGTTTAATGGTTCTTGGAACTAGCTCTAAAGACTATGAAAATCCTTTAATCCAGATTAAAACTTCGACTAATACCGCAAGTTTTGATCTTCTTTCAGGAGAAATAAAAGGAAAAATATTAGCTGATGATTTAATAGGTTTTTCAGATGCTAAAGGATCAGTAAATAAGTTTAGGAATCAAGTTGATTCTGTTATCAAAAAAAATGTTAGTGAAAGTTTTAAATCTCCGTTTAAAATACCAAATTTATCTGAATTCAGTGATATGGAAATTAAGGCAAGATTTGGTCTATATTCTAAGCAGTCAGCCTCTAAGTTAAGAACTATGAGGATATGTATACCAATGACTACAAAAATGTTAGATTTAAATCAGACTGAAGGTTCATATAATATAAAGTCAGGCATGGGACATTCTATGTCTAAAAGACATGAGTTAAAAGGAGCAATATCATATAAATCAGGAATTTTAGAAGATTCTGCACAAAGATTATTTACTGGTGATAGTCTGGATTTGAAAAATCAGGGACTTTCAGCGGCTAAAGATTTAACAAAAGATTATGTTGATTTTGGTAATTATGCAAAAGATAAAGCAGGCTCGTTAATGGAAAGTGCAGCAAATGCTGCTCAGGAAGATTTTAACTTTGCTAAGTCAAGAGGAACAAGTGCTTTTAACAGCATGCAAGACACATTGTCTGGTATATATGATAAAGGAAGCACTTTTGATTCAATAATAGATTCTCTGAATGAGGTCTATAAGCTTAAAGGGGGTGGTCTGACAAATGTTGATACAAATGATATCCTTAATGTTTTATCACAAAACTCATCTTTAGCAGGTTTATCGGGTAGTGCTGGGGCTGATCTGAATGAGCTTAAATCTAAATTTAAAGATATTGCTTCTATAGATATAAAAAAGAAAGCTGCAGAATCTGTTCTTTCAACTAGCTATCAACAATATAATCCAAGTTTTGATAAAGCTAAAATATTTAATGATCCTGATTCATTCTATGTTCAAGATACTTTAGTTAATTACTCTCAAACCTTGAAGAAAGAAGAATTTAAAGATCAGATGTCAACAATAAATATAGTTGAATTTGATGATAGTAGTGACTTACCTATATTATTTAATCTTTGTAATATGATGACTAATGAGTCAAAGAGAGATGAAGCAAAGGATTTCCTAAGCACGAAAGAAAATGCAAATAAAACAAAAGAGTTTATAGAAAATTTAGAAAATACTGTTACTGTAATAAGCCCAGAATCAAATATTAGCTATACATCTATTAATGTGCTTTGTGATAAAAGGATAGGTGATGTTATATCAGAAAATGAAAATGCTTCTTCTGTTTCTTTAGGATCAACAGTTAGTTTAGCTGGTTTTAATAGAATGTATTCATTGGATTCAAGAGTTTCAAGAGTCGGTGTATCTCCATTAGATGAGTTATCGAGTTTTTCGGCCAAAAAGAATAAGTATAAAATAACATTTGAGGAATATTTTGTTAAACTAGCAATCCAAAGATATATGGAGTTTATGATGGTAGATGATGAGGCTGACTTCATAAAATCCTTTATATCTCCAATGATGGAATGTCAGAAAAAATTGCTAGATAACTTAGTTTTATTAAATAAGGATGCTAAATGGAAAAGTAGTTCGTCTTTTAAGAGAGCTTTTTCTAGTAGTAGTTTTAGCTTTACTGGATGGTTAAAAGAGAGGTTACCTGGATTTGATTTTGAACTTTCTCAAGAGTATGCATATTTTACAGGCCTAATTATAAACTTCTCAATAGAGGAGGATAATTCATCTTCAGAAACTGTAGTTAAGCTATGTAAGATTATAAAATCTCTAGATAGATTAGTAAGAGGTTTTTATTTGTTACTAAGAAGAATGGCTAAAAGTAGAAACGGAAGAGTTGGATCTCATGATGTCTCAGAAAGCCATCTAAATATGGTTAAACAAATCTTAAGATCGTTATGTGAGCCTTATAAACTCTTTAGGCAAAAAGTAAGTGAAGATTGCGAATTATTGTCTGCTTTAGTAAACATGTTAAATTTTATGGATAGTTTTGTTGAAGTCCAAAGATTATGTGCTTCAATTTGTATTCCAACTAGTGCTTTCTTTACTTTGGTTAATAATAATAAAGATCTATTAAAAGATATTTGTTATACGGTAGAAAAAAGTGGAGTAACAGGTATAGTATTTGAGTCAACCTTTGGTTATTCTTCTGAATTTTTTAAGGAAGGCCATGAAATGAAGCTTGGTATAAAAAGTACTCCTGTAAGAAGTAGTGATGGCAAAGTAAACGAGTTTACAAGCATTGATAGAGCTGCTAATACTGAGGCTGTTTTACAGAGTATTTATAACAACATTATTTCTCTTGATGAACATAATCTAGAAAGACAATTTAGAGGCTTTAGGATATTAAAGCAAGAAAACTCTACAAACACGGATAAAACTGGCTTTAATATTGGTTTAGCATATGACCCTATATCTAATGATGTATCTGTTGATATTACTAAAGATAATGAGAATTTATACTCATATAGTAATCTCAGTAAGGATGAATATGTTAAAAAGATAAAAAATATAGTTGAAGCTAAAGTCGCTTTAAATCTTGGCTTCGAGCATGAAGAAGTTAGGAGTTCTCAAGGCTTTAGTGTACTAGCAACTATTCCTGCAAAAGGATACTCTATTGATGATTTAAATAGGATTTACAGACCAATAATTTGGGTATAGATTATAAAAACTTATTGTTTTATTATATTTATTGATGTATGTTGCTTTTAGGGATCTTAAAAAAAGGAGACAGAATGGCGAAAAATAAAATTCCAAATTCAAGATTAATGATAAATTATGAGACTCAAGTAGATGGTGTTCTCAAAAAGAAAGAATTACCATATAGAGTTTTGGTAGTTGGAGATTTATCAAAGGGAAGATCTGATGATGCTAAAAAAGAATTTACAGATAGGCAAGTCAGAAGAATAAGAAATGGTGTTGATAGAGTGCTGGACGACATGAATATATCTTTTGATTTTGAAGCTCCAAATTTTGTATCTAAGGATCCTAGTAATCTTAGAGTTAATTATAAGATACAAAGTATTAAAGATTTTAGGCCAGATGCAGTGGCAAAAAAAGTTCCGGAAATTAGAGCTTTGCTAGAAATGAAGGAAATACTTGCATCATTCGCTAAAGATATTGAAAATAATAGAAATCTAAAAAAAGTAATTGACATGATTTTCTCTAATGAAAAAGAATTAGAGGCTTTGAAGAAGAAGATTCCTGCATTAGCAAACTATTCTATAAAAGACTCTAGTGATACAGTTGAAGCTGACTCTAGTGAACTTAGTGATTTACAAGAAGCAGATGATAAACAATAGATAAGAGGACTTTTTTATGTCAGAAAATAAAACAAACCTTACAGAAGAGCTTTTAAATAATTTCGGAGGATCAACAGAGGTTGAAGGAGTTCTTAAAAATATAGATTTTAATGTGTCTGATGATGCTTCTAAGGTATTGTCTCTATCAAATGACTATAATGCTAGAAATCTTATGGCTTTGTCTTTAGTATTGGCAAATAATAATGATATAAATAATTATAATCAAAAATACATTCAAAAAGTTATTACTGTTATTGATAGATTAATAGATTTACAAGTAAACTCTATAATTTCAAATGCTGAATTTAGGGCTTTAGAACAAGAATGGTTAAAAGTGCAGGAGGTTTGTCAAGAAGATTATGATAATGTTGAAGTAAGTATTCTTGATGTTAAAAAAGAAGAGTTACAATATGACTTTGAAAGAAACCTCTATGACATATCAAGTAGTGATTTCTTCAAGAAAGTATATGTCTCTGAATTTGATCAATATGGAGGTGAACCATATGGTGGTATATTAGGTCTTTATGATTTTGAAAATACTACTAATGATATTATTTGGTTGACAGGAATGGGAATGGTAGCTAAAAACTCACATGCACCATTTATTGCTTCTATAGATAAATCATTTTTTGGAGTAAGTGATCTTTCTGAGATTACTCAGATAAAAAGTTTTGAGACTCTCTTAGAGCATCCTAGGTATAAAGAATGGAATGATTTCAGAAACCTTGATGTCGCTGCATATATTGGTTTAACAGTTGGTGATTTTATGTTGCGTCAACCATATAATCCTGAAAATAATCCTGTTCAGTATAAGCTTATGGAAGGTTTTAATGAATTTGTTGATTATGAAGATAATAAAAGTTATTTATGGGGGCCATCATCTATTCAGCTAATTAAAAATATGATGAGATCTTATGATAAAACAAGATGGTTTCAATATATTAGAGGTGTAGAGAGTGGAGGATATGTCAGAAATTTAGTTTCATGCGTCTATGATAATAAAGGTGTTTTAGAAGCTAAACCTCCTTTAAATGTCTTATTCGCTGATTATATGGAGCTTTCTTTGGCTAATGTTGGCTTGATACCGTTTGTTGGTGAGAAAGGTACAAATAACGCTTGTTTCTTTAGTATAAATTCAGCAAAAAAAGTTGAAGAATTTGTTGATGATTTTGATTCGGCAAATTCAAGATTGATAGCAAATCTATCATATACTATGTGTATATCAAGAATTTCTCATTATATAAAATGTGTCATTAGGGATAAGATAGGAAGTGTTGTAGGGGCTGAACAAATTCAAAGTATCTTATCTGATTGGATATCGGGGTTTGTAACAACCGTATATCAGCCAACTCCTTTGGAAATGGCAAGATATCCTTTTAGAAATGTTTCTATTGAAGTTAAGAATATTCCTGGTAAGCCAGGATGGTATTCATGTAAAATAAATGTGATACCTCATATCCAGTTTGAAGGAATGGATACATCAATGACTATAGACACTAGGTTGGAACCAGAGTTGTTTGGCTCTATTTAACATTATCTAAGGAGAATATTTATGGGACAGGTAAAAAGAGAAGATGTTTTAGAAAGAAGACCAGTAAGTATTGCGACTAATCCAGCAAGTTGTATGGGAGCACCATCGGGAGCTGATAATGATAGCCGAATATTTTTAGATTCACTAAAGATTGGTGATCAAGCAATTCCAAAAAATATTGTGGGAGTAGATGGAGGACAAAATTCTAGTGATGTTGGCTCTACAGTAAATGCAGCTGCTATTGTTACCCGTATGAGACTTGTTCCTGGTATGAATGTGAGAATTTTTATTGAAGTCTTATGTTTATTAGACTCTGATCAAAGAAGTAATATTACAGGCGCATTATTTAATGCAAAAAAAAGATCAGAGTCAAGGAAAGGATTTAAAATTGTACTTGGGAGCTCTAATAAGAATCAAGAATTTAAGACTGATGGTAAATGGGAGAAAATGCTGGATTTATCTAGTTTAGAGTTATATCCATCAAGTAAGTTTCACTATGAAGTCTATACGGATGAGCAAGCTGGCGATGTTAATGATGGAGGTTTAGCTGAAACGTATATTTCTCTCGAGGGTCTTACTACAGATAAGCAATTGCTTGACTGTGTTCATGATATGAGTACTGAGAAAGGCCAAATTGTACTTAATTATAAAAAAGGTGGATAAATAAAAAATATGTTTCTAGAAAGGCTATACTGGGAAGATGGTATGAGGCTTGATAGTGAAGTTCTTGATAAGGCAAGCTTAGTTCTTATAGAAAAATCAACAGAATTAAACCATCTTCCTTTTAATCTTGATAAAGGAATTATTAGTTTTAATATAGATAATGATAGTCTAGCATCTAATCTTATACTCATAAAAGATTTAAAATTATATATTGAGGGTAAAAAGTTGATTTTTTTTGATAAAACTTATCCTTTATCATTACAGCTTCCTTTCGATGAGTTTTATGATGAGGTTCCTGTTTTTTTGAATGTTAGAGGTAAAGTAATAGAGAAAGATGGTCATAAATATATCTATGATAAATTATCACTTTCATTAGAGTATGATTATAGTGCAAAATATAGTCTGCAAATTGCTTTATTTAAATCTGAGAAAGGGAAGCTTTCAGCTAAGAATTATGATTTCCCTTTGTTAAGTCTAGACCATTACTTGATGGAGGAACTTTTCGTAAAATTAAACAGGCTAATATCTGAATTGAAAGCATTTAATCGACTAGTTTTCTCTACCTCTAGATCTTATGCTTCAATTTTGTTGAGCTTTCGGATAAATAAGTTGGAAAGAAATCTAGGGTTTTCTGAATCAAATAGATTAAATAGTGATCCTTTGCAAATTTTTAATGAATTGCATGATGTTTATAGTTTGATTCAGCTGAATCTTGATAAGATCGATAAAGTTGAGAATATAATATATAATTTTAATACACCTATTGCTAGACTAAATCTCTTAGTAGATAAGTTACTAAGTCTTTGTGAGCATAGAAAGATAAATAATTTTGTTAGATTTGAGTTGCAAGGGCAGAAGTATATTTGTGAAAATTTCCCAGAAGAGTTTTTTGTTGCAAACAGGTATTATGTTTTCGTCAAAAAAAAATCAACAGCACCAGCTACTTTAAAATTTAACAATAAAGATTCTCTAAGGATTACAAGTATAAGTAGAAATAAAAATATTGTGACATTATCACTCTCTGGAGTTAGACTTTTAGATGTTAATCATTCAACAAATTTTGCTGTAAATATTGATAATATTGAGGCTATATATGAAATACAAAAAGGGTCTGAACTAGACTTTATAGTAGCAGATAGAAGCGCTGTTTTTTCTGCATTTAATGGTAGTGAAAACTTTGACTTTTTTATAGCATTTACTTAAAAAAATATGTAGAAATAGAAGCTCTTATTTCCTATTATATACTGCAACTACCTAGATATTGAATATTACTTTTAGGATTTTCTATAGATATCTTAAGTTCTATTTTGATTAATTTATTTTTTATTTTTTTTTCGAAGTCTATTAGTTGAAGTTTTATGTTATCTATTACTGTTTCATTTCTATATAAAAGGATTAAGTTGATTTTTATTAAATATATAAATGAAGGAATGTGTCCTCCTAAAAAAATAAGTCCGATATCATCATGACCTACTGAAGAAGGCTTTCTCTTTATATTTATTTTTTTCTTCTCATAGTTTATAACTGTACAGTAATCTTCGGAGAATATCTTATATAAGTGATTTATTATTTTCTCTAGAGTGTAAGGAGTAGCTGCGTGAACATATGGATTATGCTGAGTTAGTTGATATAATTTTTTAGTTCTTAATGTATATCTATAGAGCATTATTTTTATACCATCTTTTAGAACTGAAATAGCTCTATTATTATTGTTTTTAATATAGTCTTGGTATTTAGTCTCTAGATTTGAAAATAACTGCAATTTAAATACGTTTATTTCTATATATACTATTCCATTGATATTGGAAATATTTAATATAGTAGTGTTTGAAACACTATTCATTAATATTGGTATAAGTTCTATATTTTTTATTTCTAACTGATAACTAGCTAGAATACTTAAAAGATTATTTAAAGAAAGCTTGTGACAGATGTTGTTTAGGTTTTCTATATTTTCAATTTCAGTATTTTTTTCTATAAACATCATAGGCAAAGCTTAAAAATCAAATAGTTTATTTAAATCATCATATGTTTCTTCTTGAGGAGAACTGCTAGGTTCTTGATTTTCTACTAAATTATTACTAGTACTATCTCTGTGGTTTATCTTTATATCTTCTTTATTAGCATCTTGATTACTTATAATTTTATTATCTTCTCGATGTTGTGTTTTTATCTCTGATGATGTTTGATAAAAATGTTCTTTTGCTATGTTAGATCTTGAATTTAGAAAATTATTTTCTGGCATTCTTTCAAGTGTATCTAAAAACTTATTATAGTCTATATTATACATTTTATTGGCTATACTCCATTGAATACTTGATGAATAAAGATCTATATTCTTATGGATATCTCCAATAATTGGAGATATCTTTTGATATAGTGGGAAAAAAATTTCAGGGAAATATTCTTTGGGATCAAAATTAGCTAGTAAATTTTGTACATCATCATAAACGATAGATGTTTCAAATATTCTTTCGCTATCTACCAAAGCTTTTAATACTTCTATTTTTTCTACTAAAGTTGTCCATTTATCAGAATGTTCTATATGACTATTAGAAGATGACTTTTTTTTATTTAGTTTTTTAGTACTAAAATCTTTATTAACGCTTTCTATTTCTTCTTCTGAATCATCTTGTTCTTCTGCTAGAAGTGCAGTTTTAATTTTTTTTAGAGTATTATTTAATTGTTGTTCTAAATCTGTATCACAGTTTAAATCATGTTTTTTACAAAAACCTATTATACCCTGAACTAATTCTATAATTTTTTCTATAGATGATAAAGGTAAATCAAGGTTATTTTTCATTTCTGAAAAATTATTTTCTATTAGAGCTAAAAATTTATTGATACCTTTTTCTGATAATTCTTTTTTTTGATTTACATCTTTAGGACTAAGCTTCTCAAAATGTAAGTTTAAAAAAGAAAAATAGTCATTAATAATTTTAGGTATTTCTTTGAGCTCAGATAAGTTTAAGCATATTTCAGAATTTAATGATAAGAAGAAACTATATATGTCTATACTCTTTGTATTTTCAGTATTATCATTTAGACTTTCTATAAAAGCCTCATATTCAGCATTTTCATACTTAGATTGAATCTGCATGTTAGCTATGGGATTAACTCTATCTAAGACTATTAAATCAATATCCTCTAATATAGAAATAAATTTGTTCATAACAATGTCCTTATGTTTTACCAACTTAAGAAAATCACTAAACTTATGATAAATAAGCCTAGTGGAACACCAAACCTTAATAGTAATTTCAATATACTTCTATATCTTTTTAAAGGAGGGCTTCTATTGATTGATGTATCAATCAAATCTATATAATTATCTTTTGAGAATTTTTCTAGGTACTTATCAATTTCTTTTTTATAAGTAAGAAATTCACTACTATAACGATTTTCGTAGTATTTACCGTAAAAATCATTATGTAAAATAATTGAGATAGTTTGATAACACACTTGTGGGTATATATTATCTGATAAAAGGTTGTCTATTATTTCAAAAACGTATTCACCACCATTTTCTCTATCATAATACTCAAGGTGCAAGAGGCTCCAAGACACATTATTATTTAAATCTTCCATAATAAGCATTAACTTCTCATCAACGTATGCAAGTACTGGAAATACTATGTATTTACATATACTTTCACTATATTTTTCTAAAAGTTCTTCTTGAAGAAAAAAAATCTTTTTCCTTACATTATTACGATAGTAAGCTATTTGTTCATTATCAATATTAGTACTATTAGTAATATCTTGAGTATCTTTTACTATATCTAAAATGATCTCTATTTCTACAAAGTCGGCCATTTTTTTATCCTTATCTAGAGTTTAAAATAATTTTTTTTATAAAGCTAAAAGTATTTTGATTAATAAATTTGCATATAATTTCTAGGAAAAATTCTAAGAAATATTTATGTTTTTTATTATATTTATCACTAGTAGTTACAATTAGCTCATTTGTAAATTCATTTAGCTCTATGTTTTTTAATAAGCTTGATAATAATGATATATCATCGTTATCAACTTTTAAAAGCTTTATAATTGCTAGAAATGTTGTTTTTGAATAAATATTTTTAGAAATTATCATATCTACTATATTAAATAACATAGCATCAGTGTTTCGATTATAATTATTTATCGATTTATTAATAATAGTTGGTGATATGTTACAACTAATGGATGTTATTACATTTGAGTTAATTTCAATAAGATCAGAAATATCTGTAACTTGCGTCCAGGTAGAATATGTATGTATTTTTGTCTCTGATATTTTATTATTAAGTTTAGGAAATACAACGTTATAATTAAGAGATTGTGAATTTCTATTAAAATAGTATTCATTTTGTCCTTTGAAAAAGAAACCATTGAACTGACATGGCTTATTGTTTTCATAAATAGAAATAACCTCAATTGCTTGAGCATCATCTTTTTCATAATGCTTGAGTTTACTATTAGATAAGTTAAGCATAGCAAAAGTTGCATGTGAATAATCATTAAAACTATTAAATATAGGCACTAAATTTACTCTAAATAAAGAAGATAAACTTTCTTCAGCATAATTATCTGTTTTAATTTCAAAGAAAAAATCTAATTTTTCAAGATTACTAGATCTATATTTAAATAAATCTTTTATTTTAATATTAACCCCATATAATAAGCTTGGAGAGTGTAAATTAAGAACTAAATTTTCAGTAGGTTTCAGTTGCAGATTAACAGGTTCTACTTCTATATCTTTTGTAGTATAAGTGTAGTTTGAGAATTTAATCCTAGCTGAATTAGGGCTTTCGATAATTTGTTTGAAAATATACGCTGCAAAAAAAGGATCTTCGTCACATAACTTAGGATTTAACCATATAGTTAAGTAATCATATTCAAAGTTATTCTCAAAGTTTAGAGAGATATTTATGGATGTGTCACTGTTTTTTACAGTTTTAATTTCTTTTATAGGGACTATTATACTTTCTGATTTAGTAGTGTATGTAAGAGTTTTATTAGTTCTTTTATCTTCAATAAAGAAATATTCCTGAGGACGTATATAATAACCATTATGACCTTTATCTTTTATTTCTAATAAACATGACTTCGGTAAGAAATAATAAAGGTTACTATAATATTTAAATAATAAACTATTGCTATATTGGACAATTCTTTTATCAAATTCGTCTTTTATATCATCACCAATTTTTTGGAATATTCTTTTAAGTATTGTTGCATCATTTGAGCCTAATTCATTTTCTTTATTATTCATAAAACTTCCTATGATGTTTTTGCATTTATTTGGCCACTGTTGATGAAGTTTACTACACCGCCTGGGGCGAACATGCACATAGCTTTACTATTCGTTGTTGTAATAGGGGCATTTTCAAAAAATGTTGTAGGATTTGTTGGAATAAAAGGTGAGAGGTTTGGTATACACACCCAAGGAAACATAAAAGGATTCATTGTAGGATTTACTGGATTAGAGCATCCTGCAAAAGGTAAAATATTTGCACCAAGTTTAGAATCTGTTATATTTGAAGCAGGTAAGCTACCTGCCAGTGTTTTCATTCTGATGCTAAAATATGCTCCTGGAGCCAAGCTAAATGAGCATTTGATTTGAGCCCCCATACTTGGAGTAAGAGTTGAGCCACTACTTGATAAATTTAGTTTAGTTGGAGTCAATAATGTTTTTATATTATTTAACTCAGATACTAAATTTGCTATTGAGCTTTGCATATTACTATCATTACTTTGACTTATTTCATCTAAACGCTTTAATGAGTCATCTATAGTACTAAGCATATTTACACCTTCCAATATGTTTCCTGGATATTTTTAATATTATCAATAGTTGGGTTATTTGTAACCTTTTTAATCATTAAAAAATAATTATGTGAAATAGGGGGGAGATTATCTATACCTATCAATATTGGAGTATGATAGTAAGTTTCACTTAAAATTTTAATAGAAAGATTTTTTGCGTTTTCTTCAGCTTTTTTAATTTTGTTGTTAATAATGCTTTTATTGATATCTTTTAAACTTTCTTCAAAATTAACGTCTTTATTATTTTGCTGATTCCTAGTCATAATTTCTTTGTAGCTTAAAAAGTTTTTTCTATACATAAAACCCGAAAGCTGATAAACATCAGAAGAATCATCGAAGTTACTGTCTTTGATAAGTTGTTCTTCTTTCTCTTTTAATATTAAATAATTTTCTCTTATTAAAGAACCTATTTTAATAATACTAGTTATATTTGTATTTAAAGTTTGAGAGTTTATTGATATTTTTTTTGAGACTTCATTTTTTATTGTATTAAAATATTTTTCAAACTTTATAAAGGGTTCAAGTAACTTTAGATCATTCTTTATAAGCAGAATATTTATAGATGTAGCTACATTTAATAATGTCCAAAAATAATTATTTGCTACTTCTGTTAATAGTTTTGAAGGAGAGTTTTCTAAAATTATTTCGGTATTCTCTCTATTATCATAGTTTATGAAAAAATTATTATATATCTCAGGCTTTTTATTTAGTTTGTCATAAAGAGCATTTTCATCAAATATTAGATTAGGAAGATTTATTAAATCTTCGATTGAATCTTGTAAGGTCTTTGGTTTTTTTAAAATATCTGAGTCTTGATCTTTTGGAAAAAAAATTTGATTTATAGAAAAGTCTGAGAAGTACTGGGATATAGCAAAGAGTTGGAAATCAATAAAGTTTATTAGAGGTGGTATGCTTTCAACACTATAATTTTCTTTTATAATACTGCTTAAGGTGCATATTTTAGGATTTCTATTTAACTTATTATCGATAGTATTTAATTTTTTTATATCCTGAGTATGAGAAAAATAAGCTTTTATAAGTAATATATCACTTTGAGATAGAGAATTTTCTTTATAAAATCCATTTTTAATTAAATATGCTAATCTTAATATATTTAATATAGGGTTTTCATTCAAAGAAATTAGTTTATTAGAGTCTTGAGTTTCCTTAAGGAAAGTTTTGAGTTTTCTAAAGAAGTCTTCATAATTTTTAGTTAGTGAGCTATTTTCTGGGTTTTCAATAGTTTTTATATATAAAGCTATTAAATTATCTGTAGTTGTAAAAGATATGTTATTTTTAGCTAATTTAGAAAATAAGTCTAGCGCTAAATCATTAATGTCTTTTGTTTCTATATCTAATATTTTTTCTAGAAAATCTTTTTTGATGGTTTCTTTATAATCTTTTAATAATCTTTTTAGAGAAAGTAGTGAGCTAACTATTCCTTTATATTCTTTTAAGTTATTTATTTTTGCTATATTTTCATAGATTAAGTAACTTAAGGAAGTAGTTCTAGAAGAAAGATGATAACTGGTTGAGTATTTTACTTCCTCTAAAACAAAAGTAAGATTATAAATATCTATTTTTCTAAAGTTTTTTGTATAGATAAGTTTATTTATAATAGTTTCACAGCTATCTATCTTGTTTAATATAAAGTCTTTTTCCTCATTATAATAAAGATGTATATTTGTGAGTAAGGTTTTAAAATTATTATATGATTCAGACATATTACCCTACCATTGTGGCTGCGGAGCCTTTTATACTAGCTGTAGCATTTCCTTTTATATTAACGTTAGTTCCTTCTGCGTTTAAGCTAACATCGGCTTTTATACTATTATTTAAGCTTTTCATTCCAATATTTTGAGAAGCTTCTATATTTATGCTATCAGAGCCTTTAATATTAATAGTATTAGATTCAATCGATATACTAGAATCATCCATTATAATAGTTGAACCTCCTATTTTTATGACAATCTTATCATCATTAAGCATAATGCTAGACTTCTTTGTACCTAATATTATTTCTTTTTCAGAGATTGAAATCTTTGAATCTTTAACATTTTGAGTGATTTCTTTGTCTGCTGTTGACTCGATTGACTCAGTCGCTTGAGTCGTTATTTTACCAGAAGATTCTAGCTTTGTTGAACAACCTTTAGAATCATCTTTAATATCTACAAATAAGCCTTTGTCCTCTAAATTAAAAATATGGTCTGCTTTTGACATAATTAGTCCTTTTAGTCTTTTTCTATACTTTTATCATTTATAGTAAACTTATTTGCACTATCAGAGCTTATTAAATATTTCCAGTTTTCCACTTTTGTATTTGGTAAGATAAAGTATACAGCGTAATTTTTATTTTCTTGATTTAATTCAAGCTTATTCTCTCCTGTCTTGAGATTAATTATTTTAATATTATCATCATATATTCTTTGAGTAACTGATTGGTATGTATCTGAGTAGAAAGTGCTTTTATTAGGTTGAGACTCTAGAACTACTTTTGTTTTGGGAACATTATTTTCTACATATAGGCCATCACTTGCGCAGCCAGTTATACCTAAAGCTACAACAGTCGCTAATAAAAGTTTTGATAAATTATTATTGTACATTACTATCTCCTCATTCTGTCCATCCTAAGGTATCGACAAAATTTGATTCTATTTTGAAACTAACTGGATATTCTTTGCCTTTATGCTGAACTGTCCAAGTACATATATTTTCTTGGTTACACTTAGCATCTTTTATTGCTTTCAAAATCGACCATTCACCTTGATAACTAATTTGATCAGTACTACCATCATTAAATTCTATAGTTATTGTAGTAGATGGTTTTGAAATCCAACTATATAGAAGCTTTGTACTATCTAAATAGTCTATATTTAAAGAATTTACAAAATTTTGCTTATCTAAAATAAGGCTGAAAAAAGTATAGTTATTATCTTTATTTTGTATTGGGGTTACTTTAAATTCAATAGTTTTAGGATTTCTTTTATTATCCCATAATAATTTATTTAGATTATAAATTTTATTGAACTTGTTAACATAGTCTTTCTGCTCTTTTGTTGTTAAATCATTACTATCCCATCTATTTTTTGTTTTATCATATGTAAGTAATGGTTTTAAATATTTAATGAATCCTGAATATATATAGCCATTATTATCAAGATCTTTTGTTATTAACTCATCCGATACAACTTTATTACTATTTTTATTAAAAGGAAATTGTGAGTTTATTTGCTCATATTCTAAGTTAACAGTATTATCAAGATTAGTTATAGCATCTTGTATAGCTATAGTTTTTATAGCTTCAATAGCAAAATCAAGGTGTTTTTTAAGGAGGATATATAAGCTATTATTTTGTGGACTGTTTATTTGTGAAAGGTCAGAATAAACTTCATTTAAAGGTTTAAATCCTTGTTTTATTTCGTTATAAGTTTTGATATATCCTTTTTCTCTTATTAAATTATTAAGCCTTTTAAAAATACTCTTATAATTAGCGTATTTTTTTGACTCAAGATAATCGTTATTTTCTTTGAAATAATTATCTATAGATATCCATTGTGAAATATCGTGATTTTCTTTTTCATCTTTTTTATTTAAGCTTGTTATTTTCTTATAAAATTGTTGAACTTTAGTGATTTTTTTAGATTTATCTTTTGTTTTATCATTTTTTATAAGATCAGTGTTTGAACTGTAGAATTCAATTAAGTTATTAAAGGAAGCATCATTCGAAGACATAGCTAGTAAAAATAGATTAAGAGAGTCTTTACTTGATATATTTTTACTAAATTGATAATTATCAACATTGTTCATTACATTAATCATTTGATTGTAGGCGTTAATATATTTAGCATTGTAATTATTTATGGAACTATTATAAATAGCTATTAGAAAGTCAGGTTCTATATCATAATTAGTTTTTAAATTAGTAATCAGCTTATTAAATTTTTCATTTATAGGATCTATATTATCTTTAATATATTCTTTTGAGTATATAGGAGATATTGTAATTTTTTCACTGTAGAAACTAGGAGTAAATACCATGTAAAGCCTTTCATTTACAGGATTTGTTAGTGGAAGTTCTTTCTTATTGTAGGTTGCATTAATAACGCTATTAAGGGTGTAATTTATTAGTGAAAGAGTTATTGCATGAGATTGTTTACTGTTTTCATCAGAAACCTCTTTGGAGTTTTCTTCTAAAGATTTTATTATGTAATCAATATGATTTAACATATCACTAAAACTATTAAACTTTTTATCACTTTCTTCTTGATTAAATATTAGAGATACGTTTTTTGTTATTGAATCAATATATGATGAGTTACAGAGCTTCTTCGAAGAAGTATCAAACTGATCTTCATACATTAAGAAAATATTATTCACTTGAACTGGTATGGTATAATTGTTTACTAAATTAGGTATTGCATTATCAATAGTACATTTATATAAATATCTAATATAAATATCATTTATGATTTTTGCTCTATGAGTATCTGAAATTCCTAAGTACTCGGTATTAAAACCTCTGGTACTTATATAACCTTCAGACTCTTCCCCTACTTCTATAAGGTGGTTATTATAAAGATTATTAGCTCTCTTAATAACTTGCTTTATAATCTCTGTTTTTGTATCATTACTTGCATATCTTAAAACTATCTTTAACTGTTGCTCAGATAGATCTGTTAAACTACTTATTATCTTAAGCATATCATCAACATCAGAACCTGTATGATTATTACTCAGATACTCAAAAAATATTAGAAAAGCAGTAATTATCGATAAGTTTTTTGTATCATTATATTTTGTTTGAATTACTTCTTTTAGTAGAGTATTAGCATATTGTTCATATATATAATGATATTTTATTTCTCTAGGATAAATGCTATCCAACAATAATATGCTATCTACCTTGTTCTCTAAGATTTTAGTAATTTCTTGAGGCTTTTCATTAGGTAAGTTTTTTAAGCTTTTAATAGAAATCTGTTGTTTTAAATCAATTTGTTGAAATATATTTACAACAAAAATTAAGCTAAATAGTAGTGATATGGAGTTTATAATAATTCCTTCCGGAGAGCTGCTAAAAAATATTGTTTCTGCTTTCGCTGTTATATTATCTGGTTTATTTATACTAAAGTTAAAGAATATTTCTTTATCAATACTTTTTAAATCTGGATAGATGTTTTTTAAGCATTTTCTAATTTGGTTGAGTGTTTTGACACTAAAGTGCTTATTATATATGTTATCTTTTGAGTTAAGTATTCTTGATAGAATTGTTTCATCTACTTTTTGATTAATATCGTCATCTTTTGTAAGTCTAAATATATTTTTTTTTCCAATTGAATTATTAAAACTATTAATTTGTTCTACTAGTGAACTATTATAAAAGGATACTACTATTGTTTTAAGCCTAAGTTTTGTCAATTTTTTATAGCTTTCATTAACGCTTTTAGCTTCGTAAAAATAAGGGTTTGATATATCAAAACAATAGTTAAGCTTATAAAAATGAAGATTAAGTTTCTTTTTAAGTTTTTTAAGATTTTCAGTGTCATTATTTTTAAATAAAAGAGAAGCATTACTCTTATCTATAGCTATTAATGGGAAATCTCCATTATCAATAACCGCACACTCTGGTTTTAGCTTGATTATATAGTCTTTAGCAGCGGGATAGTCGCCATAGAAAATGTGTATTTGGCTTAACTTATTTTTTATCTTATTTCTTTTTACTAGAGGTTTTGCTTTTTTAATTAATTCAGATATGGATTTTTTATTACTCTTAGATTTATTGCGCCATTTTCTTATAAAAAAGGTACTTATAAGGATGACAAGAATAATCGTTATTATAATAATAGAAATTATTGCTATCTGATAATTTTTTATAAAACTCATATTAACTTCCTTTTGACTTATATCTTAGAAAAATTCCTTTTTTATTATTTATCAAAAAAGAGCTTTCATTAGCTTCATTTAGTTGAGTTAAAGAAAATGTTTCATCGTCATTTGTTTGACTATATGCCATTTCACAGTTTTCTTTAGCTCCCATAAGCTGTCGTTGCAGTTGCTGTTTTTGTCCCTTTTCTGTTGATATGGCTGAATTTGAGATAATTTCCAATATCTCTGCCCTAATTGTTGATAGAATCTTAATTATGATAATATCATCATTTCTCAAGGGTATGAATTGATTATTACTAGAATTTATATTTATTTTTGATGGTATGTATATAACAGGCTTTTCTGATGATTTGGGATTTAGTATTTCTTTTATTATTTCAACAGAATAAAGAACATCAGTCTTACTATTTAGTATTAAAGGAGTCCCTTTTTCTCCAGGTTCTTGAAATTCTGAGAAGGAACTTTCCTCAGGCTTATAGTTTTTGAAAAACTTATATGCTTTTTTAGAATCTTTGTTAACATTTTCTCCAATAGTTACTTTTCCTATAATATTAAAACTCTCAAAACTTTTAAATCTAGGATATTCTGAATACAATTCATCATAATCTTTAATGGAATAAGTTATTTCATTTCTATGTGTTAGGCTTTGGAATTTACAACAAGATATTTTTTCATACACATCTGATTCTGAATGACTTTTGTAGTGGAAGTTTGATAAAAGATCATATAGTTTCTTAGTAGAATATTTGCTCCTTTTAAATGAAAATATTCTTTTATTTATAAAGAAATTTTTTAAAGCATCTGATCCTAAAATGTAGTTCTTTTGATTTTCTAGCTTTTCTAGACAGATTTCGCTATTGATAAATGGTAGAGTGTTTGTTGAAGAAATCTTAACCTTGAGTCCTGAGTTTTCAGTTTCTTCAGTTAAGCTTTTCTGAGCATGGTAGAATATTGGCTTTATATCATCTTTATATATTGAAGAAAAAGGTTTTATGGATGAATCTGGAGAGTTTTTTTCTTTTTTCTTTGCGGTATTTAAAGTAATATCTGGTATGATGTAATTTTCTTTTATTCGAAAACCGGGTTTTTTTGAGTTTAGGGTTTGTCCTTTTAAGCAACTTAAATCATAAGATGATAGTTTATTTGTTACATCATCAGTATTTGAGATATTTGTCTTTAACGAATCATCAATGTTATCTGTAATGTAATAAGTTACTTTCCCATTTTTTTTATCGCAGAAATACTTTAAAAAACATTTATTCTCATATAATTGTTCAATAAAGAAGTCGTAAAAGTTTCTTCCAATTGTAGATACGAAAACTTGAGCAATACGATTTTTTAGCTTATCACTTTTGTTAGAGTTTAGCGTGATTAGATTATCAAAAAAGAAATTATCTTTAAAAATATCATCGAGGCTCTTGTTTATATCTATATATGTTGGCTGATGAAGTTTCCATAGAGATTTTAATGGATCGTGGAACTTTAATTTAAACCTTTTTACACCGGATAAAATATTTTCATCATCTTGTGAGTACATACTATACTCATATTCTTCTTTTATATTGATATGATCAATAACATTACCAATAACCATAAAACGTGTTGATCTTTTATGATAATCTTTTTTTGATTCTTTTTTAAAGAAGTTAAAAGAATCATTTATTTGTATATCAATTAATAAAGGCTGTAGGGGAGTTAACAAAAAATCAAAATCTTTATGGTTTTTAGGGTAAGCTAACTGAAAAGTTAGAGTTCCATCTATACCATAGATATACTCTTTAATATTTAAAGATTGTATATGAAGGTTATTCAAAGCTAATGATTTTTGTTTGAAGATTTCCTTATGCTTTGAAGAATGAAAGTTTATATCCTCTGCATTGAAGTCTTGTGAAATAGGCTTTATATTTATAATAATATCCTGCTCTTGGAGTAGATTATTGTAAGCGATATCTTTAGAAAGTTTATTTTTTACCTTATTAAGTTGATGTATTAAATTTGATTTTTGTAATTCACTAGATTTTTCTATACAACTATCTATGATATTTATAAGAGTGTTTACTCTACTTATGTATGTCTCAGATAAATCTAGAATGAGCTTATTTGAGCAAGCTTTTTTTATAGTGTTTATAGCAAAAAAAAGTTTTTCAGAATCTTTATAACCTGATGAAAAATATTTGATATAAGTATCAATTTTTCTTTTTAAATTAGCAATATTATAAAATTTTTTATATTTTTTGTAATCTAGATCAGATAACACTCCATTTTTGTATAAAGTTTTAGTAGTTATAAGTTGAGTTTTTATTAGTTTAAAGTCGTTATATTCTGAGTTAATAAGATATTCATTAATTTCCTGAGTAACGTCTGTTAGAGACTGAATGTTTTTTGTGTTTTTTAAATCTGAAGCTAATCTATATATATAGCTATGTATGTTTGATTCTGAAATATTTTTTAGGAGTTTCATTTTCACTATATAATATTTGATATGATTTTATCATTATAAAATATTTTGTTTAGGAGATAAAACTAAATATGCAGATATACATTTTCTAATGTATGGCTAGTATTCTTAATAAGAAAATTTTATATTTATAAAAGCTAAAAGTTAGTTGATTTAGTCTTTCTGTCTATAATGCTTTTTTGATATAATTAGCTAATTTGAATTTTTAGTTTTGAGATTTATGAAAATAGTAGAAGTTAAGCATCCTATGGTTCAGCATAAACTAGGTTTAATGAGAGCTACTGGAATAAGTACACAAGAGTTTAGAAGATTAACTAAAGAGATCACAAGTCTTTTAACTTATGAAGTAACATCATGCTTTGAGCTAGAAAAAATACAGATACCAGGTTGGCAAGGCAATAATATTGAAGTAGAGCAAATAAAAGGTAAAAAGTTAACGGTAGTTCCTATTTTACGAGCAGGTCTTGGTATGATGGATGGTGTTTTTGAACATATCCCAGCAGCTAAGGTAAGCATGGTAGGTATGTATAGAGATGAGGAGACAGCGCAACCAATACCATATTTCTCTAAGCTTTGTGATAAGCTTGATGAGAGATTGGCTCTTATTGTCGATCCTATGTTAGCAACAGGCGGTTCGATGATAGAAACGGTTACTTTATTAAAAAAAGCTGGTTCAAAAAATATTAAGATTATTGTTTTGGTAGCTGCTCCTGAGGGAATACAAGCACTAGAACAAGCTCATCCTGATGTAGAGCTATATACTGCATCGATAGATAGTCATCTTAATGAAAAGAAATATATTATCCCAGGTCTTGGAGATGCTGGAGATAAAATATTTGGAACTAAGTAGCATTATATTAACTATAAGATAAGTCGTTACTCTCTTATTTTATATTTTATACCTTCCATACTTTAGATCTTCCAAAATCTTTAGATAAAAGAGTTAATCTAAAATTTAGAATATATAGCTAAAAGTATTTTAGAAATAATACGTTATTTCTTTAGGTCTGCTCACGGAATATAGTTAAATCTGATAACTGTAAATTTATTTTAAAGAAATATGGAAGAATAAATTATTAGAAAGTTTGAGACTTAGTTATAAGCTATATTTTTGACACCATCAACCCATGTCCAACCTTGGTAAGAATCAGAGTTCATAATCCATGTCATTAGACCACCATATTGCTCGTAATTTCCAAGTCCACCATTTGTAATATCAGTAGTGATATCAACAGGATTATATAACCCAGAGCCTGAACAAGAAGCATCAGCTAAGCATAGTCCTTGTTTATATTGAGCATCTGTAACTGATGGACCTCTATAATTAGGTACACCTAAAACAATCTTAGTATTTGAAGGTATTGTTAGGTTTTGGTCTGTTAATCCAGGCATGGATTTTTGTGCTTCTTGGCCTAGTAGTTTAAATGTCATGCTTAAGAAACCTACATCTTGGCCTTTTTTACCATCAAAGATCGCACCACCATATTGGTTATAAGTTTGTATAAATACTGCATCAAAATGAACTCTATCCATAAAATCTTGAGTATAGAATGGTTCAGCAAATCTAGCATAACCACTTGCCCATTGGCCAGAACCATACCAGCCACTTATCTGAGGTGCTGCAGTTAGGAACATATCTTTACCAGTTATTTTCTTATACTCAGCTCTTGTAGCTTCAATATAGCGTAAGAAATTATCATCATCTTTAGCTGATCCTACTGGATGCTCAACATCGATATCTAGACCATCAAAATTATGCTCAGCAATGAATTTACCCATAGTCTTACCAGCAGATACAGCTTTATCACCACTCATGTCAGGCATAAAGAAGTTAACTCCTCCGCCTATAGCAACTAGAGCAATACCATTATTTTGATGAATAGTTTTCATTTGATTTGGTAAATCTGCTAATAATGATTTGTCCCATTGAAGTTTCATGCCATCAACCTCAAAGTCACTATCAAAGAATACAGTCCCATCATCATTTTGACCAATAAATGAATATACTAGTACATTATAACCATGGTGAAGAGCTTCAGATATCATGTGATTAGTTGTATTAGGTTGGGTTTGCCATGGAGCATCATATCCTCTAACATAACCAACAACAACTCTATTTGGCCAGTCTGAGTTAGAAGAAGTGTTTTCTGTAACGTTAACAGTTAATTGTTGGTTATCTTGATTTGCTGAGAAAGAAGATGGCGATACAGAAAGCGTGTATCCAGCCATAGCAGCAATAGTAGCGCTCCAGATAGATCCATCTTTAGGTATTTCAACAGAGACAGGAGTGTTGCTGTTTAGTACAATTTCTTTAGAATCACCTTTATCATTAGATAAAGTTAGAGTCGTATCTTTACCTTCAGGTAATCCACTTACAGAGATAGATACATTTTCTGTAGGTATCGCTTTTTTATCAAAGCTAACATTTATATTTGATGTATTGAAATTATAGACAACTACAGAATAGGTTTTAACAGGAGTGTAGTTATATCCATTTGTAGTAAAGCTACCAACAGTTAACGTATAAGCAACTCCATTTTCAGATGATGGGATATGATCTAAAGTAAGGGCTTTATTTATTTCAATATTGCCACTACTTATAACATTCCCTTCGGAATTAGTAAGTGTATATGTTGTAGAGACATTTGTAGTAACGTCACTTGAATCAGCACTAATTTTGATAGAGCCTTCTTCAGCAGGTTTTGGTGCTGTATACTCCACAGAGACAGTTTGAGAAGCATCTTTAACGAGAGTAAAAGATGCTGGACTTGCAGACCCTGTAGCTCCATCAATAGCAGGTACACTTACAGTAAGCTCAGCACTATCGCCTACAGTTACATCTAGATTAGTAGTAGATCCCCATTTAGCATCTTTAGTTTCTGCTACTTTTACACCATTTTTAAGAATTTGTACATCAGCTAATTTACCGTCAGCAATAAAATTAGGCTTAGCAGGAAGAACAACAGATACAGTAGCTTTACCTTGTTCTGCAATAGGTCCTTCATTTTTCCAAACTCCCCATTGACCTGATTTAGCTGGATTTTCACCACGTGTCCACCATTTAGCAGTATATAGATTGCCATCATATATTGCTTGAGAAGGAGCATTACTGTCACTAGGGTTATAAACAGTATTAGGATCCCATTGTTTAACAGAACTATCTGGTGTTGGAGCAGGTGTAGGATCTGGGCTTGGTGTTGGCTCTGGATCTGGAGTAGGTGTTGGGGTAGGCTCAGGTTGTGGATTTGGATCACTACCAACTACATCCCAAGCATCACTACCGTATGTTCCACTAGGTTTATAAGCAGCTATTTGACACCATCCTGAAGCAGGCCAACCTTTACATTTGTATGTTTTACCATTGTCAGTTACAGTAGATCCTGCAACATATGATGATAGATCGTTAGTAGACCAAGCCTCTGTTGCATTAGCAATAGAGAATGATCCTATACCTATCAAGGTACAGATCATAGTGGGTGTTAGTTTTAATTTATTTCTCATGGGTTATCTCCTTATAAATTTACTAAGAATGAAAAGTGTTTTGTTTTACATCTTAATTATATGAATGCAAAAAAATAATTAGCAATCAAAAGTCTTTAAAACAGTGCTTTATTATGGCTTCACTAAGTGAAACTTTTGTTATTTATCGAGAAAGGTTTATTTTGTCTTTAGTGCTCTTAATAATATCTTAAAGTTATGAGTGTCAACATATGCGAATTTAATAGGACTTATTAGATTTTGATAAATAAAAAATGAGACTTGCTGCAAAATAGATATTGGCAAATATGGTTCTAACCAATAACAGAATTTAAAACTATAAGAATACTCGATTAATTATTAAGCATTTTAAATGCTATAATTTTGAGCATGTTGATTTTTGATGATTATTAATGCATAAAAGAATTTTCTTACTATCTTTACCTTTAATATTTTCTAATTTGGTTTTACCAATGGTAGGAATAGTAAATACTGCTATTATCGGTCATCTTAATAATAGTAGTTATTTAGCGGCTATAGGTTTAGGTGTTTCTATATTAAACGTTATATGCTTATTATTTGCTTTTTTTAGAATGAGTTTAACAGGTTTAGTAGCTCAAAATATTAATGATATTGAGAAAATGTTCTGTATAGTTTTAAGAGCAATAATAGTTGCAAGTATTATTGCAGTAATTGTTTTCATACTAAAGCCTTTTATCTTAAATTTAGTTCTAAGCATAATTCATACTGATAGTGAGGTGAAAAGCTTATTTATTAAGTTTTATAATATTGCGATATATGTATTTTGGTTTGCGTTACTAAACTTTATTTTCTTAGGTTTTTTCATAGGTATAGGTAAGACAAAAGTAGTTTTATATAGTTCTTTGATTTTAATGATCTTAGCAACTAGCTCTAGCGTGATTTGGATTATATTTATGCAGTATAATGTTGTGGGAGTTGCAATCTCTTTGGTGTCGGCATATTGCGTTACAACTATGTTTTTACTTACAAGAACTTATGGATTCTTTGTGAGTAATAGCTTAAACATAAAAAATGTTCTTAAAGAATTTGATTATTTCACAATTAGTGAATACATACCTTTTTTAAAACTTAATACTAATATTTTTATACGTTCATTGTGTTTATTATTATCGATGAATTCTTTTTATATATTTTCAGCGCAATATGGTAAAGATGTTTTAGCAGCAAATACAATATTGATTGAAGTTAGTTTGTTTATGGCAATGTTCCTGGATGCTTTAGCTAACACCACAGAATCACTAGTTGCCCAAGCTTATGTAGATAATAACCAAAACATTTTTAAAGAGGTAGTCAGTAAGACATTATTACAGAGTTTAGTAGTAACATTTATTCTAGTATTTATTTACGCTCTTTTTAAAGATCACATAATTACTATATTTACATCTTTAGTTGATGTGAAGTACCAGGTTAATAAATATATCTTATTTTCGATATTAATCCCAATAGCTGCAAGTTTTAGCTTTTGGATCGATGGTGTTTTTGTAGGTTTATTAAAAACTGTAGCTATGAGAAATGCTATGATTTTAGCAGCTTTAGTTTATATTATAGCTGTAATTTTATTAGGATCGTTCGAAAATTATGGTTTATGGCTGGCTTTGATATTATTCTATATAGCAAGGACAGCATTCTTAATTCCACCATTAAAGTCTTATTTGAAAAAAGGAGTTTATTAAATGCCTCATATCATATTAGAAATACCTCAAGAATTTAATATTGGACTAGCAAAACAAGCTATAGATATATCTCAAGAATATTTAACAAAAGAATTACCTACAAAACTAGAATCATTTAAAAGTAGGGTTTATCGCTATGAATATTGTAGTGTAGCGGGTTCTAATGAAAAGGAACTTATCCACATTAAAATAAAGGTTTTGGCAGGACGCAAGCAAGAACATTTAAACACTCTATCAGCTAATCTGAAAAGTAAAATTTTAGATATGTTAGGTGAATGTATCAACATGGATAAATACACAGTTACTCTTGAGATAGTAGAGCTTCCAGCAGCTTATGCTCGTTAATGGTTTGATTATTGATAACATTGTACTAATATATATAAAAATTTTTTAAAAAATCATTAAATGAAAGAATACAAGAGACTTCTGTTTTCGACATTAGGCGCTGCCTTTGAATATTATGATACGGCGATATACTTTGTCTTTGCTATGACTATCGAAAATAAATTTTTTGATAAAGGTAGTTCTATCAGTGGTATGCTGTTAGTTTTTCTTGTGTACATCGTTGGCTATATTATTAGACCTTTGGGTGCTTGGGCATTTGGCTATATTGCAGATATAAAAGGAAGGGCATTTATACTTCGTTTGAATATGGGATTATTATTTTTCTCAACAATAATATTAGCATTTTTACCAACGATTGAAAGTATCGGCGTATTTGCAACTATATTGTTTGTTTTTTTACGTTGTATACAAGCATTAGCTATTGGCGCAGAAATACCTGTTTCTGTAGTTTATATAGTAGAGAATTATCCCAAAAGACAAGGTTTCGTAACTAGTATGGTATTTTGCTGTCTGAGTCTTGGAATTATGATGACATCATTAGTCTTATTCTTATTAAATCATCTTACTAGTCAAAATTTTGTACATGAGTATGGTTGGAGAATAGGTTATTTCTTAGGAGCATGTTTTACTCTTGCTTTGTTCTTTTTTAGAAAAAATATTATTGATTTGCCTCAGGTTAAAGAGGCTATAGCTAATGAGCAAGGTAGAGCTTCCTCAAGAGGAGTATTTATTATTAAGACGATAGTTGGTATATCTCTGGTTGCTGCTATTGCAATGCTATTTACACAGCTGTATTTATTTTTACCGACATTCCAAAAGATGTATATCGTTTCTAAATTTGACTTATCAGATTTACTTCTAACTGGGTCTATAATAATGGCAATAAGCTGTTTAGTAGGTGGTTTTATTAGTGACTATGTATCTAAAGCTAAGATGTTAGCGTTTTTGATTATCGTATCAATGGTTGTAAGTCCTATTTTCTATAAAAATATAATTGATGGTAAAGATATTTTTGCGAGCTTTATTATCTTATCAATAGTTATGGGATTCTTTGCATCAACATATAATGTCATAATAACTAATTTCTTTAAACTTGAATATAGATGTAGGGGGTATGGAATATCTTATAATTTAGGCTATTTAATATTCTCAGCAGGAGCTCCAGCACTTACAATATCGCTAATTTCTTCTACTAATAGTTTATTGATTCCGATATATCTAATAATTGCAGCGGGAGTAGTTTCTCTATTAGGGATCGTTGGAGCTAGTTATTTTATGAAAAAGGTTTAAATATCATTGAAGAAGGGTCAGATTTAAATTGATTATAAAGCTCAATTATATATCTATCAGTCATTGATGATATATAGTCGCAGATAATTCTAGCTTTACCTTGGGCGTTGTGAGTGTTGTAAAATATTGCCCCAATATCATCAGGTAGAAGGCTCTCATTTGTATCAGAGCTAATCAAAATATCAAAGATCTCAGAAATAATTTCTCTACCACGATACCTTAGAACATTAAGTTTTGGAGATTTTATTATCTTAAATAAAATATATTTTTTTAGAACCTCAACTTGCTTTCTAATTTGGTCATTTAGATAAACTTTAGAGATAATAGGAGCTTTTTGATCTATATCAATCTCAATATTTTTAATACAACTGTTGACTAATCTTGATGTTAGTTTTGTACGTAGAAGACTATTATTAGCTATATTCTTTGAGATTTTGTAGATATCTCTACAGTCAGAATCAAAATCTATATAGTCTGAGAAGATATCCATTAAGATGAATTTTATCTCATCTCTAGTTATTTCAAGATCCTTAGGCATAGCATTTAAAATCTTTTCAAGAAGTCCATCATCAATACTAGCCATAGATAGCGGATCAATAAACCCTCCTTTAAGAGCATCTTCAACATCATAAGTTGAATAAGCAATATCATCAGCTACATCCATGATATAACACTCAATAGTTTTGAAGTTACCTTCTGCAGGTGTTAAATTATATGGTTCTAATAGTTTTTGTTTAATATCATCAATAAGTCTAGCTTCCTCATT